>CAUEKH010000048.1 GCA_959018155.1 uncultured Hungatella sp. | reverse complement strand
GCCTTAGGAGGTCAGTATGGCTGTCTATACATTGATGAGATTAACACGGCCGACATTGACTTTGTTAGTGAGGCCATGATGCGGTCAGATTATACGATGGCCACACTCAATCCTGAAGATCCGAACCTGCCAGTGTACAAAGAGTATATCAACTGTTCCCGGCCTCTCCCAGAGTGGGAGGACGAGACACCAAAAGAAATATTAGAAGAGTTGAAAGAAGAACCAAAACCCGGCTGGGTCCATTGGTTCTTTTCTTTTATCCATAATCTGGGCCTTCCAAAGGAGAAGCTGGAGCGCATTATTTCCAACACACCAAAGGGAACGAAAATCTGGAAGAACAAGATAGAGGGAATCCGCGGTAAGGCAACCGGACTTATCTTCCCCAATTTCGACCGGAAGAAGCATTCTGTCACGGCGGCCTGGGTTCATCAGCAGATGGCAGCCGGAAAAATCAAATTCAAGAAATTTTCTGCTGGCCTGGATACGTCCTACTCCAGTAAATCACCGGATACCATAGCCATGATATTTCAGGGAATCACCATGGACCGGCGCCTGATTGTGCTGGAGGAGAAGGTATATAGCAACGCAGATTTAGCCCAGCCTCTTGCCCCATCGGATACAGTAGGAAAGTTCCTGGGCTTCCTGGAACGGAACCAGAAAGAATGGGGGCTTGCCAGAGATGTGTTTATCGACTGTGCGGACCAGGCGACAATTATGGAGCTTAAGAAGTGGAAGCGCCTTCATGGCAGTCTGTACAATTTTATTGACAGCTACAAGAAAGTAGAGATTCTGGACCGCATCAAGTTCATGCTGGGGTGGATTCAGCAGGGGTGTTATCTGGTGGTGGATACCTGTACAGAGCATTTGTCCGAACTTGAACGTTACAGCTGGAAAGAGGATAAGGACGAGCCGGAAGATGCCAACGACCATACAATTAATGCCAGCCAGTACGGCTGGATACCCTATCGGCGGATTATCGGGTTTGAGGAGGCAGAGAAATGAGGTGGCTATCAACATTGAATGAAAACATAAAGCGAGGGATCCGGAGCTGGCAGAATGTGCAACCTGCCATGGGGCAGAGCATACAGATTCACGAGACAATGGATTTCGAACTCAATGCCATTCGGAACCGCATCTGGTACCGCGGAGACAGTAACGAACTGGAACAGCTCTATCAGAGCATTAATGAGTATGCAGACAAGTATAAGTTCTGGGCCAGTAAGTGTACTCCGGGTATGGAGATGCGTAAGATTCATACAGGCCTTCCGGGGCTGATTGTCCGGGTGCTGTCTGCGATTGTTCTGGCGGATATGAATGATTTTGAATTTGACAGTGCAGCACAGGAGCAGATCTGGAAGAAGATCCAGAAGAAGAATAAGTTCCGTAAAAAACTGGAAAAAAGCCTGAAAGAAATATTATATATTGGCGATGGAGCATGGAAGATTACGCTTAATACAAAGAAAAGCCAATATCCGATTCTCCGGTGGTATCCGGGAGAACGGATTGAACTGGTTTACGACGGTGATGAACTGGAAGAAGTGGTATTCAAGACACCATACATGGACCATCATCATCAATATGTCCTCTATGAGCATTACGGATATGGATATATACGAAACGAGCTCTATAAAGGGGATCATGAGGTTGATATCAAAGCCATCGAAGCCACAAAGAATATATCCGACTGGAAATTTGACGAGTCCGTGATTCTGGCTGTGCCTCTCAAAGTGTATGAAAGCACGAAATACGAGGGCCGCGGCGGTTCTATTTTTGATGGGAAACTGGACAGTTTTGACGCATTTGACGAGGCGTGGAGCCAGTGGATGGACGCACTCCGAGCAGGCAGAGCCAGAACTTATATTCCTGAATCATACATTCCCCGGAATCCGGAAACAGGGGAACTATTGAAGGCTAATCCCTTTGACGACCGTTTTATTGTTGGCGATGACAATATGGATGAGAGTGGGAAGAACCAGATTCTGACAGAACAGCCAGTAATCCCGCATGACAGCTATCTGGCCTCCTACATAACAGCCCTGGATCTCTGCCTGCAGGGAATCATCAGTCCTTCCACTCTCGGTATTGACGTTAAAAAGCTGGATAATGCGGAAGCCCAGCGTGAGAAGGAGAAGGCTACCCTATATACCCGCAACGCCATCGTGGAGGCCCTGCAGGAGGAGTTGCCAGAAGTAATCTCAGCGTGCATCAATGCTTACCATATCCTGATCAAACATCCAATCGAAGAAGTTAAGGTCGAGATACCCTTCGGCGAGTATGCAAATCCATCATTCGAAAGTCAGGCGGAGACGCTCTCTAAAGCCCGTCCCGGTGCCAGTATCATGAGCATTGAGGCGCAGGTTGAAGAAATGTGGGGAGACAGTAAGGACGAGGCGTGGAAGGCCGAAGAAGTAAAGCGGCTGAAAGCAGAGCAGGGAATCGCTGAGGCTGAGGAGCCCGGTATCAATATGGCCGCTGGCGGCTTTCGAGTGAACATAAAGGGAGGAGAAGCTGATGAAGGTAAAGGTAATGAACCACTTGTACCAGATGGGGCAGATGGAATTCCAGGGGTTACTGCAAACAGCCAGTGAGCAGGTGCCTTTTGGCATTTATGCAATTGAGAAAAATGACTATGCAGAGTTGCGTTGTGACCATTGCAAGAGCATTACCCAGCTTAAGAATCTGACACGGCAGTTTAAGGCACAGGGGTTCAAGGTGCATTCAAACGGGAGGTGATGCCATGGAGGATTATGACATCGGTGCCGCCTTTCAGGCTATCGAAGACGAAATGATTGCCTCTATGATTCGGAATATGGACTGTCACAGGGCAGAAGAGACTGAGATGGGGATAGAGTGGAGCCAATGGCAGGCTGAACAGCTGAAAGCACTGGAGAAGTATAAGAAAGCCAATCAAAAGAAGTATGGGAAGCAATTTAAGAATATCAACGGTCAGATTGGAGAAATTCTGTACAAAGCCCGACAGACTGGGAACATGCAGCAGGAAATCCAGATTCTGAATGCCATTAAGAATGGATTTACTGGCGCAAATAAAGTCACCCAGGGAGCTGCAGCGGAGTTCTTCCGGCTGAACGACCGTAAGTTGGAGGCGCTGATCCAGGCGACAACGAACGATATGGAAAGGGCAGAGACGGCGATTCTGCGTAAGGCAAACGATGAATACCGGAAAGTGATTTACAACGCCCAGGTCTATGCTAACACCGGTGCCGGAACCTACGAGAAGGCCGTGGATATGGCTACGAAAGATATGCTCTCCCGTGGGCTTGCCTGTGTGGAGTATGCCAACGGTGCCTGTCATACCCTGGCAGATTATGCTGACATGGCGATTAGGACGGCCAGCAAGCGGGCCTATCTCCAAGGCGAAGGCGAAAAGCGGCAGGAATGGGGGATTGCTACGGTGATTGTCAATAAGCGCGGGAATCCATGTCCGAAATGTCTCCCTTTCGTTGGCAAGGTTCTGATTGACGATGTGTGGAGTGGCGGCAAGAAATCTGATGGGCCGTATCCGCTCATGAGTAAGGCTATAGCGGCCGGCCTGTATCACCCACGATGTAAGGACAGCCATACGACCTATTTCCCAGGTATTTCCACGGCTGATGACTCATGGAGCAAGGAAGAACTGAAAGTAATTGAGCAGACCAATCAGAAGGAGAACAAGCATCAATATGCGGAAAGACAGACAAAAAAGTTTGAACGTCTGGGGGAGTATTCTCTTGATGAAGAAAATCAGAGACGTTACACGGCACGACGTGAAGAGTGGAAGAAAATCAGATCGGGGCCAAGCAAGTTAAAAGAGTGGGCGGAAGAAAAAATTTTGGAAAAATCTGTTGAAAAGCCACCTGCTTCTGCTATAATGAGTTTAACCGACAACGAACTTGGAGCGCTTCAGAAATACAAGAGCTTTGAATCATATCTGGTCAATGAAGCTTTACGGAACGCAGGAAGTCTTAATGAACTTGGCGCAGCTCAGCAAAAACTGGTGAAAGAATTGGATTCAGCTCTGTCAAAGATGCCAATCTATAAAGGAAACCTTTTGAGGACAGTTGATTTCTCTGATTGGCCGGATGCGAGTGAGAGAACGGAAGAATTTTTGAAAGAATACATTCCGGGAAAAAGAATAAGGGTAAAGCAGTACTGGAGTGCAGCTAAAAAAGCTGGCTATAATGAAACTGCTGCTATAAAAATATACGTTGAAGACTCCAAAAGAGGGAGGGATATCAGTTCGATTGGATTAGATGAGAACGAAGTTCTGTATGAGAGAGATATTGAAATTGATGTTGTATCAAAAGTATTTCAGGAGGGGGTTTGGCATATTTTGGTGAGGGAGGTGTAAATCTTTATGGAGGGTGAGATAACTGAAAAAGAGAAAGAAAGAATGGCGAAAGCGTCAACTTATCCTTGGGCGGAGGCTGTTGAAAATTTTGAAATGACGAAAGAAGAACGACAAGACGCGGATAATACACTTTTGAGGTTAATGAAAGAGTTTGAAGTGGATAAAAAGTAATACCACCAGTCAGCAAATGGCCGGTGGTATTTTATTTGTTGCGATATCGCAACAGAAATGAGGTGAGCATATGACACCAGCAGTGCAGATAACAGCCATTATCTGTCTAACAATCATCATACTTTGCTGGAGAACCAGCAAATAATTGAAGCACGCGGGAAATTCCTGACGTGTTATTTTTATGCCCAAACGCGATATGGCTAAAAAGTGTGCGCGGCCGGCGATACCGAAGACAATGAACAGCAGTAAGAGTGACACTCTCAAAATGGAAAGGAAAAATCAGATTATGAAGAAAATCAATTTACAGTTTTTCGCAGAACCCGCAGGAAGTGCTACCGGAACCGAACCGACAGCAGGAGTGCAGAGTCAGCAGACGCCTCCACCAACAGGAGGCCAGCAGCCTCAGCCCCCGACGGTTGATTACGCTAAAATCCAGCAGATGCTGGACGGAACCCTGGCAGCGAAAGAAGATACGGCCCTGAAGGCATATTTTAAACAGCAGGGCTTATCAGAGGAGGAAATGAAGCAGGCTATCGCCGCTTTTAAACAGCAGAAAGCAGCCAGTCAGCCGGATGTCAATGCTCTTCAGACTCAGCTGGCGCAGGCACAGGCCGCGGCTCAGAAAGCGATGATTGACAATGCTGCCACGATGGCGGCAATCGGGTCCGGCCTTGATGCAAAGACGATTCCCTATGTTCTTAAAATGGCTGATTTAAGCCAGGTCTTAGGACAGGACGGAAAAATCAACGATGAAACATTGAAAAATGCAATTAACAAAGTCTTAGAAGACGTACCAGCGCTGAAACCACAGCCAGCAGGAACTACCGGCTTTATTCAGGTGGGGGCTTCCGGCGGATCCGGCCAGCAGCAGACGACCGATGATGCACTCAAAAAGGCATTTGGACTTTAAAGAAAGAGAGGACTTAGAACATGGCAGTATATGATTATGCAACAACCTTCACTCAGCTTCTCCAGCAGAAGTACGCAAAGGAACTGTGCTCCGATGCGCTGGCTCAGAGTAACCAGCAGGTGAAATTTATCAATGCACAGACTATTAAACTCCCGAGAATGGCAGTGTCCGGATATAAAGACCATACCAGGACACCGGGGTTCAATTCCGGTACCCTCAGCAATGGCTGGGAAGCAAAGAAACTGGAGCATGACAGAGATGTAGAGTTCTGGATAGACCCCATGGACATCGATGAGACGAACCTCACCCTGTCCGTAGCGAACATCCAGAATACATTTGAGACAGAGCAGGCGATTCCGGAGAAGGATTCATACCGGTTCAGTAAACTTCATGCGGAGCTGACCCAGTATTCCGGCAGGATTGATGCCACTGTGATTACAGCGGCAAACTTCCTGGAGGCATTTGACGAGGAAATGGCCCGTATGGACGAGGCAGGAGTACCTGAGGAAGGAAGAATCCTGTATGTAACTCCGACCATGAATAAGGTTGTGAAAGAGGCAGAAGGACTGCAGCGGATTATGACCGTGACTTCCCCTTCCACCATCAACCGCAAAGTACATAACATTGATGATGTGACAATCAAGATGGTGCCGGCGGCCAGAATGAAAACGAAGTATGATTTTACGGAAGGTTGTGTGGCGGCCGCTGATGCGAAGCAGATTAACTGGATCCTGATCCATACTTCCTGTGTGGTCTGCCGTGATAAGTACAGCTATATCAAGCTGTTTACGCCAGGAACTGACAGCCGGACCGCAGATGGGTACCTGTATCAGAACCGCAATTATGGAGACCTCTTCCTGCTTGAAAAGAAAATCGAAGGCTGTGCCATGAATGTGGAAGCAGCCGGAGCATAAGGAGGACACAAGATGAGGGCAGTAAAAGGAAACAAAGAATATACGATTGATGAGTCCCGGCAGAAAGGGTACCAGGACATGGGATTTGATATCCTCGATGATACTGGAAATACAGTGGCCTACGGTCGTGGGAAGACGGTACCCTATGATGAACACATGAAAGCGGTGAAAGAAATCAAACGTCTTCAGCAGCTGGCGGCAGAGAGAAATACTGAGGTTGAGACTCTGAAGGCGGAAATCGCAGAACTTAAGACGGCGAAGCCGGATAAGAAGGCGGAGAGCAGGAAAGCAGGTGAGTAATATGGCCTACGAACCATATGTAACGCCAGAGTATTACCACGATATTTATAAGGGTACCATAATCCCGGAAGAGCAGCTTGAAAAGGCTCTCCAACAGGCCAGTCGCCATGTTGATTCCCTGACCTACAACAGGATTGTTGGCCGGGGATTTTTGAGTTTGACGCCGTTTCAGCAGGATATGATTCGCGAGGCAGTCTGCCAGCAGGCTGATTTTGAGTACGAGAATGCCGATGAGATTAATACGATTTTATCCAGTTACAGCTTAAATGGGGCATCGGTGCAGTTTGGCAGTTCCTGGAATGTTTATACGGATAAGGGCATTGCAATGAAACGCGATGTGTATGCCCTGCTGTCTCAGACGGGCTTATGCTGCCGGTTAGCGAGGTGAGTTATGAGATATCCATGTTTAGTACCCGGAAAGCTTTGCAGGACAGATATCCATGTCCATCTGGAGTCTGAGGACACAGATAACCACGGGGAGCCGGAACGGATTCTCGACATTGATTTGAAATGCAATTTTCAGGACCGTGCAAAGACAATCCTTACGGCAGAAAAGAAACTCGTTCAGATTACGGGGGTGGCTATGTTTCCGGGTGATATCGCCCCTGATTTTCCAACGCTCAGTGGTGGGACAGTGTCAGTATTTGGACAGGAGCGGAGAATAGAGCAGGGTATGAAGGCCAGGAATCCCGATGGGACAGTGAACTACTGTCAACTGGAGGTGGTCTGATGCAGGTGAAATCAACAGTAAAAATGAACTTCCCTCGCATTAGGCAGCTCACTCAGGCGGCGGTCACTGCGTTGGAAATGACGGCAGAAGCGTTGCATACAGAGGTGGTTCAGGCACAGGTTATGCCATTTGACAGCGGCCACCTGGAGGAAGATGCCTCCTTTGTGGATTACAGTGATTCCAGACAAGGCCGTGTGAGGCTGGTATCCAGCACCCCATACGCCCGGCGGCTCTATTATCATCCGGAGTATGATTATCAGAAAGATGAGAACCCGTTTGCCGGTGGAGAGTGGTATGCACCGTGGCTGAAAGGTGGAAAGCTGGAGGATTTTGCGAAGAGTGCTTTTAAAAAGATTTATAAGAGAGTGGGTGGCGTATGATGCTGACACTTGATAATATTCGCGGATACATAGCTGGCCTGGCGGTCGCCGGGGACAAAAACGTGTATATCGGTAAGCTGAACAACAAAAAGGAGCACTCCATCGGAGTGTATAACCGAAAGGCAGATGGGACGCCCGTCATTGCCCTGGGTGGAATCAATTGTACAACCTACGATATAAAACCAATATCCTTGCTGATACACTGGGACAAGAGTGTATCTAAGTCTGAAAAGGCGGCCAATGAGTTATATGAAAAATTATTAAATGAATCCAGTCTTGTGATAGATGGCATCCCGATTAACTGTCTGATGCTTCAGGTTCCACGGCCTGTAGACATTGGGACTGATGAGAGCGGGATATACGAATATGTCATATGGCTGGATTTTTATTATGAAAGGAACAGGTGATTAAGATGGCAGAAGCGCCAAAAGTATATCCGGTATTTAACAACAAATTTAAGATTGGGATTGATGGTTCTACAACCGCAGATACCATTATCGCCAACCTGACTAATTTTGCACCATCCATTGAAGGTGGAATCGAGGAGTGGAACGCCATGGAGGCCGAAGGCTGGGGCGATGCCATGATGACCAGTAAAAAACTTTCCTTCTCCTTCCAGGGAAAACGCACCTATGGCGACCCTGGAAATGATTATGTGGCCAGTCTGGCCTGGAAGAGCGGGAATGATGTTGTGGTGCCGTTCGAGTGGGAAATGCCGTCAGGAGCGAAAGTATCCTTTAGCAGTATCATCAGCGTAACGACCCCGGCAGGCGGAGACAGTACCAATGTGGATAGTCTGGAGTTTGAGGTGCACTGCAAGGGGAAACCGACTTTTACCCCGGCGTCAGCTTCGGAAGTATAAGATGAGGAGGAAATGATTATGGCGAGGACACTGGATATTACAGACAAACTGACTTTTGACGGGAATCCGTCACTGGTTATCAGGGATAAGAAGCTGGAGGTAAACGCTGATGCGCCGACCATGCTGAAAGTCATGGGGCTGATGGGAAACGGGGAACCTGGACCAAAAGAGATCGTGGATATGTTTGAAATGATGTTTCCGGAAAAGTCCCGGAAGGAAATCGAAAAAATGAAACTGAGTTTTGGTGATCTGATTACAGTGGTAGAAGCTGCGGTTGGTCTGGTTATAGGAGACAACGAAAGCCAGGGAGAGCAGTGACCCGTACTACGATTTATTTGAAGACTGGGATTTAATCGTTTCCAGTTTCCTATCGCAGTACGGGCTTCGAATAAGAACACGGGAATTTGAGTCCGTCAGCTGGGATGAATTCAAGGCACTTCTGTCCGGTCTGGCTCCGGAAACAGCTCTCGGGCGAGTGGTAGCAATCCGGTCAGAGACGGATAAGGATACCATAAAGCATTTCAGCAGGGACCAGAAGCGGATCTATGATGAATGGCGCAGCCGGAAGGCAGAGCGTATGGGACCGGAGGACTACGAAAAGCAGATGGCGGCTCTGGAACGGGAGATGGCCAGGCTGTGCGGATAGGAGAGGATGCATATTGAGAAGATGAGAAAACAGGTGCGTTGTCCATACTGTGGATACCGTATGCCTGTATTTTATGAGAGTTCTGCCAGCGCGTCAGGGATTTTTGTAAGATGTAAGGGCAGGGACTGTAAAAGAGAATTTGAGGTAGTCATAACCCCGGACAAGTAGTGCCATTACGTGCCGATGTCTGATTTTTTAGATTGAGGCAGGTGATTGTATGGCAGCCGACAGTGTTGGCCAGATTGGTCTTGACCTTGTGGTCAATGATAAGAATTTCAAACAGCAGATGGCAGGGATTCAGGGGCTGGCAAAAAAGGCCGGCCTTGCCCTTGCCGCTGCTTTTTCTGTTAAAAAGATTATTGATTTTGGAGCACAATGTATTGAACTGGGGTCGGACCTGGCAGAGGTGCAGAATGTCGTTGATGTGACATTCCCACGCATGTCCAAACAGGTTGATGAGTTCGCCAGGAATGCGGCGGGTTCCTTTGGTCTGTCCGAGACTATGGCGAAGCGTTTTACAGGTACCTTCGGCTCTATGGCGAAAGCCTTTGGATTCAATGAGAAGGCTGCTTTTGAAATGTCTACAGCCCTTACCGGTCTGGCCGGTGATGTGGCCTCATTCTATAATATCAGCCAGGACGAGGCTTATACAAAGCTGAAGTCGGTATTTACCGGTGAAACAGAGAGCCTGAAAGATTTGGGCATTGTTATGACCCAGAGCGCGCTTGACAGCTATGCTCTGGCGAATGGATTCGGCAAAACAACGGCCAAAATGACGGAAGCCGAAAAGGTGGCATTACGGTATAAATTCGTGACAGACCAGCTGACTCTGGCTTCCGGTGATTTTATCCGGACGTCTGACGGATGGGCGAATCAGGTGCGTATCCTGCAGCTTCAGTTCAGCAGTCTAAAGGCCACGATTGGCCAGGGACTAATCAATGTACTGACTCCGGTTATTAAGGTTATTAATCTGATAATCAGCAAGTTGATGAGCCTTGCCAACGCATTCAAATCATTTACTGAAATGATTACCGGAAAGAAAGGCGGAGGCGGAGCGTCCGCGGCCACGGCTGGTATGGAGGCAATGGCAGATTCAGCGGATCAGGCGGGAGCAGCTGCCACAGGAGCCGGAGGCGCTGCAAAAAAAGCCGCAAAAGATATGAAAGGCGCCGCCACAGGAATTGATGAACTCAATATTATTCAGCCTCCTGAAAGCGGCGGATCCGGATCGGGTGGCGGCGCGGGCGGCGGGTACGCAGCGGACGAATTCGACATGGGAGAAGTTGATACTTCAGCCATTGATGAGATGGACAGCAAGTATCAGGGACTCATTGATAAGGCCAGAGAATTATCCAGTCTCTTTATGGGTGGATTTAATATTGCTTTCGGAGACACAAAGGTCCTGGACAATATAAAGCAGTCGATTGATGATATCGGGCAGAGTTTTCAGGAAATCTTTACTGATCCGGCGGTAATTTCTGCGGCTGATAATTTCCTGAATAGCCTGGTTTTTAACCTCGGTAAAGTTGCCGGAGGTATGGCATCTGTTGGCATGTCAATCGCGGATAATCTGCTGGGCGGAATCAGCCTTTTTCTTCAGCAGAATGCGGAGCGTATCCGGGAATATATTGTAGCGATGTTTGACATTGGTTCCAGGGTCTCTGAGATAAGCGGCCGGTTTTCAACCGCAGTTGCTACAATATTTGAATCTTTCCGGAGTGACAGCGCGAAGCAGCTCACAGCCGATATTATTGGAATCTTTTCCGAAGGATTTATGGGTATTACTGAACTGGCGGGTACGTTTGCAGCTGATTTATTGGACGTACTTACTGGCCCAATTATAGATAACGCAGATTATATCAAATCAACGCTGGAAAATACATTTAGCGCGATTGAACCGGTATTTGCAACGATCAAGGAGTCGGTTGAAGAAGCATTCTCTAAAATAGGACTTGCCTACAACGAGCATGTGGCGCCTAT
>CAUEKH010000047.1 GCA_959018155.1 uncultured Hungatella sp. | reverse complement strand
AATCTGAGGATACCCGGAGTCCCCCGGTGATCACCAGATCAATATCAGCGCCCGCCTCGTCAAGATACTTTCTTGCGCGGTACAGCGCGTAAATCGTCGGCACACTGGTGGCATCTCTCACCAGCTTGGGACTCGCCCCGGTTGCGCCGCCGCGTCCGTCTATGGTAATAAAATCAGGCTCTGCAAATACACAGAATTCCAAATCCTTCTCGATTCTTCCCGCCGCAATCTTAATTCCCACAGGCCGGCCCTCCGAAGCCATTCGAAGCTGGCTCACCAAATCTTTTAAATCCTCTTTTGACTTAATATCTTCAAATTTCGATGGACTGATCACATCCTGTCCAAGAGGTTTATTTCGGATCTTTGCGATCTCCGGAGTCACCTTCCCTCCCGGTAAATGGCCGCCCATGCCGGGCTTCGTGCCCTGTCCTATCTTGATTTCAATGGCATCCGACTCCCGGAGATTTTCCGGAGTCACGCTGTAGCGGTTTGGTACGTATTCGAAAATATATTTATGAGCCGCAGCCCTCTCCTCCGGCAGAATCCCGCCTTCTCCGCTGCACATGGCTGTTCCCGCCATGGCGCTGCCCGCGGCCAGCGCCACCTTCGTCTCCTTAGAAAGCGCTCCAAACGACATATGGGAGATATAAACAGGTCCGTCCAGCACCATCGGCTTTTTGGCGTGTTTGCCAATCACGGTTGTCAGAGTAACCGGGTCATGCTCCATAAGAGGCGGCGGGTTCAGCTGCGCTCCCAGAATCAGGATATCGTCCCAGCCAGGCATGGCCATCTTCGTCCCCATGGCCTCAATAATCGGTTTGCCGCTCACCGCCATCTGATGGATTTCTTCCATATATCTGCAAGTCTCGTCGCGGCGGTAATACTTAGCATCGTAATCAAGGCACGCAGAAGCCCAGTCAGTCTCCACCGCCTTGCCGCTCTTCTCTGGCTCCGCGGTCTCCGCTGTCTCCGCTATCTCCGCTGTCTTCTCTGTCTTTCTGCCGTTTGCCTCCACGGTTTCGTCGGCGTTCCCCTCTGCCACAGTAAACACAGAGGCCGGCTGATGACATACCGGACATTCTTTCAGTTCTGGAAATGGAACCCCTTCCTTTTCCTCATCGTAAACAAACCCACATACGCTACACCGAAACTTTGCCATATCCCTCTCCTTTCTGGTACAAGCCCCATGATACACTTTAACAGTTTCCATAATATGAAATAAGTTTACCATTTTTTGATGAGGACAACAATAGTATTTTCTTTAAGTTTCTGTCCCACTGCTGTCGAAACTTTATTTTTCATCAAACTCTGCCGCCTTTCAAACTACCCTCTGATTTATTCAGGAATAAATTCTTTCTTTAAGATACAGCCTTTCCTTAAGATGTATGAGCACGGCTCATAGCTTAATGCTTAGAAAGGGGCTGTCGTTTCTGACAGCCCTTCATAAGCGCATTTTTGTCTTCTGGGGATACTTTATCTGTATTTTTTCTTTACATGGATTGTGATTCCTAAAAATAAAATTGAAATAATAATAGAAACGATTGTCCACACGATAAGGCCGCCAATTGTCTGCCCATAGACAGATACACCTGTTACTCCATTCCATTCATGGGAATTAAAACTTCCATTTGCTTTAAATAAAGCCTGATAATACTCTCTCCACTGGCCGTGACTTAAGTATACAAAATCAAAATAAAGGCTGATAACAACCACAATAAAGGAACACAATGAAATAACCATGGGAACTTTCCAAAGGCTCCTGCGCATCGCATCTTTTTTAACTTTCAAATCATTTGATATACTGTCAATTATATTTTCAGGTCTCCCTAAAAGCTGAATGGTATTTTGTATTGCCTGATTTTCATTACTACCATTAGATAAACATTTTTCATAAATACTCTTTGCTTCTTTTTGAAGCTGTGCGCGGTAATAGTCCTGGGTTTCGAGTGGCTGAATTGTACACACAATACCTTCAATCCATTGGTTCAGTTTATCCGGAAGTAATAGCTTTGAATTAGAAGTCATTTTCATAAATTTCCGTCCCTCCTTTTAATGAACTAAACTTTTACAGGTTAAACCACTGTTTAATTGATTTGAAGCATAGTCAGAGATTAATTCAATATATACAGATCTTAAAATAATACTTATATTTATTATATCATAGTATTCAGATATGTAAATCAAATCTCAGTTGTTGTTCTATTTTAGTATATATTTTATATTGTTTTCAGAGAATTATTAAAATAAGCCTCACATTATTCCGTGAAAATGACACAGAAAATAAGCCTCACATTTACAGGCCGCCACATAACAGGAAAAAAGAGCAAAAAATAAGAACATCCTCAGATAAAACCTCATAGGATGTTCTTATTTTGCAGAAGAAGAGACATAAACCAATGCCCCTTCTTCTATTCTCACCGATAAATCATACACCAACCGTACCATTTACCGTCCTGTTTACTTTTAATAAAACAATCTGTTCACCGCGCTGAAGATACCTCTGATAGAAGCCCTCGTAATGTTGGAACTGATTCCGACACCGTACGTTGCACGGCCCGTCTTCACATCCAGCAAGTGGATATAGGAAGCAGCCTGCGCCCCGGAACCGGAAGTCAGTGCGTGCTCATTGTAATCGAGAACGCGGATTTCAATTCCCAGTTCTTTCTCAAGGCCCTTCTGAACTGCATCAATAGGTCCGTTTCCGACGCCCTCAAATATCTTCTCTACGCCGTGGTCCGTATAACGAACTCTGGCCAGTGTTGAATAATCGCTGTCATCCTCAGCCTCAGTAATCTGACACTTGCGGAAATGGATTGGCTCCTTGCGCTCGGTGTAGTTCTTCTTGAACTCATCCATAATCTGCTCAGGCGCAACCTCACCCTGCTTCTCGGAGATAGCCTGAATTACATCGGCAAATTCCTTGTGCATTCCCTTTGGAAGCTTGAAGCCGTAGAATGTATCCATAACAAAGGCCACACCGCCCTTACCGGACTGGCTGTTGATACGTACGATAGGCTCGTACTGTCTGCCGATATCGGCCGGATCGATGGGAAGGTATGGAACCTCCCAGTACTCATTGTTCCGCTCGTTCATCGCCTGCATACCCTTGTTGATGGCATCCTGATGAGAACCGGAGAATGCGGTAAATACCAGCTTTCCTGCATACGGATGTCTCGGTTCTACTTCCATCTTGGTACAGCGCTCATAGACGTCCACAATCTCGCGGACATTCTCAATGTTCAGTTCCGGGTTGATTCCCTGGGAGAACATGTTATATGCTACCGTTAAAATATCTACGTTACCGGTTCTCTCACCATTGCCGAGAAGAGTTCCCTCCACTCTGTCAGCGCCTGCCAAAAGGGCAAGTTCTGTGGCAGCGATTCCGGTTCCGCGGTCATTATGCGGATGGACACTTAAAATAATGCTGTCGCGGTTTTTGAAATGGCGGTTCATCCACTCAATCTGGTCTGCGTAGACATTCGGGGTTGTCATCTCCACCGTCGACGGAAGATTAATGATAATCTTCTTCTCCGGGGTAGCGCCCCACGCCTCCTGCACTGCAGTGCAGATATCGAGAGCGTATTCCAGTTCTGTACCGGTAAAACTTTCCGGAGAATATTCCAGAATCACTTCACCGTCAAAGCCCTCCATATACTTCTTCACCATCTCGGTGCCTTCGACCGCGATCTCCTTGATTTCTTCCATATTCTTATGGAAGACCACATCTCTCTGAAGGGTGGATGTGGAATTATAAATATGTACAATCGCCTTCTTAACTCCCTGGATTGCCTCAAAAGTCCTCTTGATTAAATGTTCCCGGCACTGAACCAGTACCTGAATCACAACATCGTCAGGAATCAGCTTCCGCTCAACAAGCTGTCTTAAGAAATCGTACTCAATCTGGGAAGCAGCCGGAAATCCAATCTCAATCTCCTTAAATCCCAGCTTGATTAAGAGATTGAACATCTCAATCTTCTCTTCCACCACCATCGGCTCAATGAGCGCCTGGTTTCCGTCTCTCAAGTCAACACTGCACCAGATCGGTGCCTTCTCAATCTCTTTGTTCGGCCATTGTCTCTCGGGATAATCTACTACAGGAACGCGTTTATATCTCTGATAATTTAACATGATTTTCTCCTCCAATTTTCCCATTTCATGATGGGACTCTTTTTGATATTGAATGATTCTCAGGCTCCGGTATTCTCTGACATAAGCCGGCGGCCCGAACTCTCCACCCTGCCTGCGGGTTCAATGATTTCACATAAAGAATCTCACCCCGGGCTTTGGAGTCGGTAAATCACGCTATACTTTTTGACAATGAACAACGTGGTTTTTACAGGTCTAACCCCATCTTTCATCATTCCTTTACTTTAAAAATCACGATTCACAGCACTACATTGCTGTAAAAAAGTGTTAATCTATTATAGCACGATTGGAAATGGGTGGCAAGAGATAAATTGCCTTAATTATAGCAGTTAAGCCAGTGTGGACAGGGCGGATTCCTGTTCATACTGGCTTAACTGTTCTTTTTAATTGCTCATTTCCAGAAGCTTCTGCTTCAGTTCCCCTTCCATACGGCGGAGTTCTATCTCGGCCTCCTGCCGTTTGGCACGGCCTTCCGTCTGGATTCGAACCACCTCATCGAGGGTCGTAATCAGGGATTCATTGGTAATCTTAAGCGTCTCCATATCGACAATGCCGCGTTCCGACTCCTTAGCCGTCTCTATGGTGGCAGTCTTTAACACTTCCGCATTCTTCCTCAGCAGTTCATTTGTCATATCCGTGACCTCACGCTGGGCTCTTGCGGCCTGCTCAGAGTGGTTAATGCCGATAGCAAGCACCATCTGGCTCTTCCACAGTGGAATTGTGTTGACAATCGTGGACTGAATCTTCTCGGACATCAGAGTATCATTATTCTGCACCAGACGAATCTGAGGTGCCATCTGAATCGAGATCATACGGGTCAGTTCCAGATCGTGAAGCTTTTTCTCAAACCGGTTGCACAGCGACGCCAAATCGTTGGCAGCCTGGGCATCCTCAGGCAGTCCGCTCTTCTGGGCCTTTTCCATGAGACGCGGCAGTTCCTCTTTCTCGACCTCATTTAATTTCTTTTTACCGGCCAGAATGTACATACTCAGTTCTTTAAAGTATGTGGTATTTAAGTCATACATTTTATCGAGAAGGGCAATATCCTTTAACAGCTGAATCTGATGATTCTCCAGCACCTTGCAAATCTGGTTGACATTTGCTTCCGCCTTCCCGTATTTTGCCTTCATCCCTTCCAGCTTATTGGAACTCTTCTTGAAGAAACCGAAAAATCCCCTGTCCTCTTCCTCGATCTCAAAACTCTTGAGTTCCGTGACGACATCACTTAACATCTGACCGATTTCCCCTAAATCCTTGGTCTTCACATTGTCTAACGCCGCCTCGGAGAAATCGGCAATCTTTTTCTGAGCGCCTGCGCCGTACCGGAGCACCATATTGGAATCCGTCAGATTAATCTGAGCGGCAAACGCGTCAACCATCCTCTGCTCTTCCGGCGTCAGTTCCACCTCCGGAACCGATTCCTCCACCAGCTGCGCCTGGTCTGCCGGCTTTATTTCCGCCTTCGCCGGGACCTCCTGTGCAAACGGGTCCAGGGTCAGCTGCGGCGCTTCCTTCAACATCTCTTCAATATCCATACTCATACCTCATTCCTCCTGTCAAAATCACTTCCTGCGAATCCGTCTTTCTCCAGCATTGTCTGGAGTACCGATGCATCCGTGGTAATATCTATCGCGGCGTCCTGATATAAGTCATCAAGCAGGCGCTCAAATGCTCTGTTTATCGTGTCCAGCGTCTCTTCAATCTCGTGCTTCGCTGACGCGATATTATCTCCCTCTATCTCCACCTGGTCAAAATCGCGGTAGGCTTTTACCAGTTTTACCGTGGTTGGCAGATAATATCCCATAAATTTTTCCATCTCTTCCATCTGTTCCGGATGGCGCTCTACCGATTCAAAAATCTTGCGTATCACCGTCTCCAGCTTTGATATTTTAGCAGAAATCACCTCGCCCGGAATTGCTTCATTGGCTTCCCGCAAAATCCGCAGATAGTTGCGCCCCTCTGCCATCATCTGTTCCAGACCTTCCGGCATCTTCTCTGTATTTTCTGCCTGCCCGGACGGCTTTGACGCCTCTGTTTTTTGCTGTTCCTGATCTTTCTGTCCCGCCTTCTTTTTCCGGTCATCCTCTAACGCCGCTTCCTCCTGCTGCCGCAGCTTCAGCGCCTTCTGCGTCTCCAAATACTGCCGGTACGTCTCATCACTCAAAATCAGGCATGTCCTCTGTTCATCGAGATGGCCTTCCGGAAGAATCCCTTTCTCGATCATTTTCTGTAAATCCTTAATTACGTATTTTCTCGATTTTCCAATAATGCCGGACAGTTCTTCAATATCGCAGTAGAGACGTTCTCCCGCCACCTCCAGATACCGTTTCGCCCTCCTGAGTCTGCGTCTGATGGAAATGCCTGTCCCAAGCATGGTCCCAAATACTCCGGTCAGCAGAAGCGTTAAGGCAGTAGAACCAAGCACCGCCCCCCATAAAGGTTTCGCCACCAGAGCCAGAATCCCGACTACGAGAAAGAGAATTCCCGAAACGCCAAGACCGATTCCGCCAAACACGGTATAGAGAATTCCGGCTACACGGCCTGTCTGATTCACCCTCACCGCTGTCACCTTCGGTCCTCTCACAGAAGACCTTTGCTGCCCTGCCGTCTCCTGCCGGCTCGTCTGGAATGGACGATATCCCGGGCCATCTGTATTTTCATTCCTTCGACTCCAGTTATATGCCGCCTGCCCTCCAGCAGACCTTCCTCGATCCGATTCACGTCTCTGATGGGGGCTGCTAAATCTCTGATATCCGCGTCCGGTATTTTCTGCTTTCCGACTACTGTTGTAAGACTGATTGCTGTAGCCGCTGCCGGCGCTTCCTACGCTCTCTCCACCGCTGAACGACCGATTCTCATAGCTGCTTCCGGCGCTTCCCGCTCTCTCTCCACTGCTATACGACCGTTTTTCGTCGCCGCCACTGGCGCTTCTTTGCCTCTCTCCATCATCGTCCGCCTGATTTCTATTTCTACCACTTCGGATACTGTCCGCAATACCGCCTTCCCCGTAATTGACCCGGTATACTTCCCTGTCCCCGGCCTGACCGGCCTTCTGGTTATTCCCATTCATCATCTGCCTCCGGGCCTCATCCAGAGCAGAATTAACGGTATCAGAAATCGTCCGGTTCAACTGCTTAAAATCCATGGAATCGATCGCATCCTGTACAGAACTGCGAATCTGTTCCCCTATATTAGAAAAATCCCTGTTATCCATACACAGCGGCCTTTCTTCCATCTATTTTATGCCTTCATCGCACCTTAACTTCCAATGTGGCATTTTTATTACCATCCGCCTCTCCTTCCGGGCCTTTCGAACCAGAGAGCCGCGAATCGTAACGTATTTTTATCATACCATGAAATACAGTCATTTACAATTTAAAACTAAACAGTAATAGAAAAGCCGAAAAGCCACATTGCTGACAATGGACTTTTCGGCTTCTGCAAATTCTGACAGCTGCGTTTCAGTCCGCAGCTACAGATGACAGACCATAATATATTCGTCTTCTTTATCTTCCACAACCTGAAAACCGGCTTTCAAATACATTTTTACCGAATAATTTGCTTTTTGAGTGGAAAGTGAAACACGCTGATACCCCTGCTTTTTCAGAAGCGAAAGCATCTCCTTTACCATAGCGGTTCCTATTCCCAGCCCCCGGTATTCTTTCTCAACGGAAATGATAAGCGAGGGCGTCTCGTCATCCACATGGCCGTAATCATCCATAATGCGGACCCAGACAGCGCCTGCGATTTTTCCGTCAGCTTCTGCCACCAGTCCCCGGTCATCCTTCCATTCACCAAAATGGTCAACGTAAACCTGCAGTTCCGGTTTCCAGATAATCGACACAGGCGGAGGTTCTTCCCCTTCCGGAACGAAAATCGCTTCATATAAGAAATGGTCCAGCAGGGAATATTCGTCTTTCCTGATCTCCCGCACTACATAGTTCAAATCAGATGGCCTCTCTCTTTCATCACTTCAATCACCTGGTCCACATACTTCCCGCACGTCTCCAAATCAGCCGCCTCAACCATTACACGGACCACAGGCTCTGTACCGGACTGGCGAAGCAGGATTCTTCCCCCGTCGCCAAGGGCCTCTGCAACCTTCTCCACCTCGGCCTTTACCGCCTCATCATTCTGAGCAGCCGCCTTATCCTTCACATGGACATTCTTAAGGACCTGAGGATAGATTTCAAGTTCAGAAGCGAGTTTAGCCAGGCTTTCCTTCTTCTCAAGCATGACCTCCATGATCTTTAAGGAAGTCAGGATTCCATCGCCTGTCGTGGCATGTTTGCTGAAAATGATATGGCCGGACTGTTCTCCGCCAAGGCAGTTGCCATACGTCACCATGTTCTCATAGACGTACTTGTCGCCCACCGCGGTCTTCTCGTACCCGATACCTTCCCGGTCGAGGGCTTTGTATAAACCGAAGTTTGACATGATGGTGGTCACCACCTTGTTATTCTTCAGTGCTCCCTGTTCTTTCATATATTTACCGCAGATATACATGATGGCGTCGCCGTCCACCACATTGCCATTTTCATCGACAGCAATACAGCGGTCCGCGTCTCCGTCGTACGCAAAACCTACATCGGCGCCGACTTCCTTCACAAATTTCTGCAGCGCCTCAATATGGGTGGAACCGCAGTCTGTATTGATATTCAAACCGTTAGGGGAATTGCTGATCACGTGTGTCTCGGCGCCCAGCGCGTCAAAAACATTCTTCGCAATCGCAGAGGCGCTTCCGTTTGCGCAGTCGAGAGCCACCTTCTTATTCTTAAAGGAACGCGTGGCAATCGAAATCAGGTAACCGATATACCGGTTCCTGCCTGCGGCAAAATCAACGGTGCGGCCAATCTTATCCCGCGTTGCCAGCGGAATTTCACCAATCTCCCCGTCAAGATACTTCTCTATCTCTGTGATGACGCTCTCTTCCAGCTTCTCGCCCTTGCCATTAATCACCTTGATGCCATTATCGTAAAATGGATTGTGGCTGGCTGAAATCATGATTCCACAGTCAAATTCCTCTGTGCGGACTACGTAAGAAACGCTGGGAGTCGTCGTAACGTGAAGCAGATAAGCATCCGCGCCGGAGGCCGTAAGCCCTGCCACCAAAGAGTACTCAAACATATAGCTGCTTCGTCTCGTGTCTTTTCCGATTACGATACGGCAGACCTCATCCGGATTCTTCTGCCCGTAATACCAGCCCAGAAAACGTCCTACTTTGAACGCATCCTCTACCGTCAGCGTAACGTTGGCTTCCCCTCGGAAACCGTCAGTTCCAAAATACTTGCCCATATCTTATCTCCTCTTTTAATACTGCAAAATAATGGCCCGAATAACCGAACCGGTTCAATCCACCTGCTGTTATAGTAGAATTATCTGTAATATATCACACATGATTTCTCATTTCAATTAATTAATAAAATCTTAAAATTTCCCCGGTCACTCCTGTGGCACCTCATACGCATACAGAATCGTCCTCGCGTCATTAAATTCATAGCTGCATGTAACAAATGACCAGAGCTGGCCGATGGGTTCTTCCGGCAGCTGCCCGAAGGCACAGCCTTTCGTCATCTCCTCCACGTACGCCTGAAAGCTTTCGTCTGTAGTGAACTTTGTTTTCCTCCGGATCCCGCCTGCGTCGGTATAAAGGGCGGAAATCGGGCGCAGATGGTACTCCCTCTCCGGTGTATAGACGATAATATCCTGATGCTCCTTAAAATATTCCTCGTCTTTATACTTTACAATGTCCTTGAACATGGTCCCGTTCTTCATATTATGCCCATAGATTATATTATGCCGGCCGGAAAAATCAGGTTCACATTCATAATCAAGATAAATGGCGCCGGCCACACTTTTCTTTCCCTCAAAATCCGTATTTAAATACGTCTCGTTGTTCCCGGTCTGTACGATGGGATAATCAACCTTTGTATCGGCAATCCGAAGCCAGCCGACGATGTCAGGATTGAGTTTCCGGAGTTCCTCAAACTGGATGGGCGATTCGTAAGGCTGTTCTGTCTCAGCTTCCGTGGTACTTTCGGCTTCGCTCGTCTCCTCCGGTGTCTGCCGGGCAAGTTCAGCAAGGCTTTCATACTCCCGTTCAGCCGCTGCTCTTTTTTCATAATCTGAATACATTTTCACGCCGCCGGCTGCCAGCAGGATGAGTGCCAGCAGAAGCAGAAGCGATGCTGCTCTTTTTCTTTTCATATTGCCCCTTTCCCTCATTTTACATATTTTTTTACAGTATATCTGATTCCAGATGAAATCTCAATCCTTTTTTCCCGTATATTTTATAAGCAGTACTGGACTTTTTTATTTTTTTTCTTTATACTAAAGTTGAACTATTGTAAACACACAGATTTAGAGAGGCCTGTAGAATATGAATAATCAGGATGATATCGTTATCTATGTAAATATGCTTGGGGAATTCTCCGTCACCATTGGCGGACTTTCCATTATTGACCAGAATAATCAGTCCAAGAAGCCATGGAGCCTTCTCGAGTACCTGATAACATTTCGGGACCGGGATATCCCTGTGGAAGAACTGATTGATTTGTTCTGGAAGGATGAGACCAGCAGTAACCCCGCCGGTGCCCTAAAAACGCTGATGTTCCGCGTTCGGAAGCTTCTTGAACCGCTGGGATATCCGCCCCACGAGTTGATCGTACAGAACAGAAAGGCCTATGGCTGGAATAAGGAGATCCAGACCATTGTCGACACCGATCAGTTTGAAAGTCTCTGCCTTCGCTCAGAAGCGGAAGATATCACTGACGAGGAACGGCTCGCCCTCTGTCTCGAAGCGGCTGCTGTCTATAAAGGGAATTTTCTTCCAAAATCAGAGTATGAATCATGGGTCGTACCCATCCATACGTATTACCACTCCTTATATCAGAAACTCCTTCAGCGTATGCTGATGCTGCTCGACCAGAAGAAGGATTATCCGACTATCATCGACGTATGCCAGCGTGCCATCGCCATTGATCAGTATGAGGAGGATGCCCACTACTATCTGATCTATGCCCTGTATCAGAGTGGAAATCAGTATATGGCCATGGACCATTACCAGCATGTCAATGACATGTTCTATAATGAGTTCGCCATCACGCCTTCCGCGCGCTTTAAAGATTTATATAAGCTTATCAGTGATAAGAAGCACGGCATCACCATGGATTTAAGTACCATCCAGGATATGCTGATGGAAGGGG
>CAUEKH010000046.1 GCA_959018155.1 uncultured Hungatella sp. | reverse complement strand
CAGTCAGGTTTTCCGAAATATTTTTAATGGCCAGTTCGGACCGCTAAACCAGTTCCTCCTGAATATGGGCTGGATATCGGAGAGAATTCCATTTTTAACGGATCCGATACTCGCCAAAATTACTGTAATCCTGGTAAACCTATGGCTGGGATTTGGGGCCAGTATGGTCATGATTTCCGGTGTTCTCTCCAACATGGATCCGGGCATGTATGAAGCCGCCAGAATCGACGGGGCGTCAGCCTTAAAGCAGTTCCGGTTTTTGACGCTTCCTCATATTCTGCGGGTGACGGCACCGTTACTTGTCATGAATTTCTCGGGCAATTTTAACAATTTCGGCGCGGTGTTTTTCCTGACTCAGGGCGGCCCCGCCAATCCGAATTACCAGTTTGCAGGAGATACGGATATTCTGATTTCTTGGATTTACAAGCTGACTCTGGATAACCAGATGTACAGTATGGCGGCTGTCATGAGTATTCTGATTTTCCTTGTTGTCGGCAGTGTGGCATTCTGGAATTTCAGGCGGACCACAGCATTTAAAGAGGTATAAGAAAGACACGAAAGGAGCTGACTTATTAAATGGCCAAATGTAAAAAAATATTAGTGTCAATGTTGCTTCATCTGGAGTTGATTATTGTATCTCTCCTTGTTCTGATCCCGATTTTCTGGATTGTTTCATCTTCCTTCAATGACAGTTCGGGACTGGCCAGTGCAACACTGATCCCGCAGAGATGGACACTCAACAATTATGCCAGGCTTTTCAGAGAGACAAAGTATGGAAGCTGGTTTCTCAATACCCTGAAGATAGCTGTTGTCAATGCAGCCGTATCTGTTACTGTCGTCATGATTACCGCGTGGATTATGTCCAGATTCCGCTTTAAGGGAAAGAAGACGGGATTGATGACTCTGCTGCTTTTATCAATGTTCCCTTCATTCCTGTCCATGACGGCGATTTACGTGCTGTTTCTGACATTTGGGCTTTTAAATAAGCCCATAGCACTGGTTATTATCTATTCCGCGGGGGCTATCCCGTATAATGTCTGGCTTGTTAAGGGGTATTTGGACGGGGTGTCGAAATCCTTAGATGAGGCTGCTTATATAGACGGCTGTTCCAAGTTCCGCGCCTTCTTTAAGGTGACGCTGCCTCTGTCGATGCCGATTATTACATACGTGACAGTAACACAGTTTATGACACCCTGGATGGACTACATCCTTCCAAACCTGCTCTTATCAAAAAATGAAAACAGGACTTTGGCAGTAGGGCTGTATGCCATGATAAATGAGCAGGAGAGCACGAATTTTACAATGTTTGCGGCAGGGGCGGTTCTTGTGGCAGTGCCGATTTCATTGATCTACATCATTTTCCAGAAATATATTGTACAGGGCGTCAGTGCCGGAGCCAATAAGGAGTAAAAAGAAATAACAGAAATTACCAAAAAGTGGTTTCTTTTATGCAAAATAAAATGTAAAATAAGGAGAGGAAATACCATGAAAAGTAAAAAAATGTGTTCCCTGTTATTATCAGCAATGGTTCTTACGACCACAGCGCTTGCAGGATGCAGCAAGGAACTGCCGCCGGAAGCGCTGCAGGAATCGGGTACGGAGGCGGCTTCCGCTGAAAGCAGTGATAAGATTGTCCCTGAAGAGGGCGCGAAGCTTCTTTTATGGACGGACAAGCAGGCTTACGGCGAGGCAATCGCCAAAGGATTTATGGAAGCGTATCCCGGCGTGACGGTGACGGCCGAAGAGGTTGGATTCACGGACGCCAGAAAAAAGATGGAACTTGACGGACCTGCAGGAAGCGGCGCGGACGTGTTTATGATTTCCCATAACCGTTTGGGCAGCGCAATTTCCTCTGGTATGGTTATGCCATTTGAAGGGGAGGTGAAGGAACGGCTGTTAAATGAACTTTCTGATGCCGCAATAAAGAGCGCATCCCAGGATGGGGAACTGTATGGCGCGCCTGTATCGGTGGAGGCCAACAGTATTTTCTATAATAAAGACATTGTTGGCGATGAGCCTGCCAAATCATTCGAGGAGATTATGGAATTTGCCAGAACGTATAACGATCCGGCGCAGAACCAGTTTGCCTTCATGATGGATGCGGCCAATGGCTATTCCGCATACGGTTTCCTGACTGCATTTGGCTATAAGCTGTTTGGAGAAAGTGGTACGGATGAGAACGCGCCGGGCTTTGACACACCGGAGTTTGAGAAAGGCCTTGCATTCTATCAGGAATTAAAAAAGGTTCTTCCGGTAGAATCTCAGGATTTAAAGGGAGAGTTTGTCAACGAGCAGTTTAAGCAGGGCAAGGCAGCTTATATCCTGGGCGGTCCCTGGAATATTGTGGACTTCAGAAATTCAGGTGTTAATTTCGGAGTTATGACGATGCCCTCATTAAATGGCGTAACACCTACCCCGTTTGCAGGACTTAAGGTGGCCCACGTATCAGCGTATACAGATTATCCACATGCAGCGATGCTGCTGGCAGAATTCATGGCATCAGAACCGGGCGCCAACATCCTGTATGATACCAATTATAAGGCGACGGCTCTTAAAGACATCAATGTAGTGCCGAAGCTTCTGGAAGATCAGGATTTATCTGTATTCTCCAGACAGTTTGAGAACGCGTTCCCGGTTCCAAACATTGACCGCATGGACTACTATTACTCTATCTCTGAGAAGACGCTGGCTCTTGTATTTGATGGTCAGCTTGAGCCTTCAGAAGCGGCGAAAAAGGCTATGGAGGAGTGGAACAGTCTGGTAGCCAGCGAATAAAAGTCCGCAGGCAGTTCGGCCGTGCGGCAAAAGAAGGAGGAAAAATTGTGTATGACTTCTATCAACGATATTGCCAGAACGGCCGGAGTCTCTAAATCTACAGTATCCAAGGTTCTTAATCACTATGAGGCAGTCAGCGAACAGACGAGAAAAAAGGTGGAAAAAGCGATTCAGGATCTGAATTACGTCCCGAATGCGGCGGCAATCTCCCTCTCTAAAAAGGATTTTCACAGGGGTGGGTCTGATTATTGATATGAATTACTATAAACAGGCGATTGATGAAATTGATATCCGCTATCTGTTCGGCGCTTTTGAGAAGGCGGGAGAGTATCAGATTGACGCAGTAACATTTTTTACTTCCCAGTTTGTGCATATGAGCAGTGGTGATATGATCCGCTATCTGAAAAGCCAGGGAATCACAGGTTTCATTGTCTACAGCCTTTCTCATGACAACATGAATCTTTATGATGTTATTATGTCGCAGGAATTTAAGGTAGTGGTTGTCGATTCTCCGGTTGTGAGTGAGAAGACTTCCTCTGTATCCGTAGACCATTATAAAGGCCAGTATGAGGTGGCGAAAAAGACGATAGAGAGTGGAAAGAGCGATACGGTTCTCTACATTGCCTGTGGGCCGGATGGCTATATCACAGATGCAAGAATGTCTGCCATGAGGCGGTTAAAGGAAGAAAAGAATTTTGAACTGATTGTAGAGTATGCGGATTACAGCGAGAAAAAGGCCAGGGAAATCACCTTTGCAAGGGGCAGAGAGGCCGACGTCATTGTCTGTGCCTCAGATTTAATGGCGGTAGGAGCGGCCTACGCTCTGGAAGAAATGGGGATTAAGCGGCCGGTGTCGGGGTATGACGGAATTACGCTGATGGGATACACAAGAATTCCGATGTATACCCTGAGACAGGATTTTAAAAAGATCTCTTCAGTCGCCTTCGAGGAGTTAGTCAGGCTCTTCGAGGGAGAGACTGGGCGGCACGTCACAGTAGAGACTGAGGTCGTGCAGATAAATTATGAAGATGTGATTAACTAAAAGTTGGGTGAACATGAGACTAGAATATGGAAGAAACAGCTTCGCCGGATTTGAGCGGGGACAGGAACAGTGCTACCTTTTGACAAATGGCCTTGGGGGGTATTCTTCCCAGACTGTCATCGGGTCCAACGCACGGGGCGATCACGCCCTTCTTATGGCAGCTTTACAGGCGCCGAATCACCGTTATCATATGGTGACGAGAGTGGATGAGACTCTTAAAATGGGAACTGACAGCTTCATATTAGGCAGCCAGCAGTACGCTGGCTATATCAATAACAGAGAGGGGTTTCATTATCTGGACGCTTTCTGTATGGAGTTTTATCCGGTATTTACATACCGGGTTCGTGGGATAGAGATTAGAAAATCGGTGATTATGCCTCAACAGGAAAATACGGTTGGAATCCGTTATGAGATGGAAAACCGCACAGAAAGAGAGGCATTTCTTGAAGTGGTCCCCTTATTTCAGTTTGTCAGGAAAGGGGAAATATGCCGTTCTGGTAAATGTTTTACCCTGAAGGCCTCCGGAAATGGCGGCTGCGTCAGTGACGGAACGCTTCAGGTTAATTTCCGGACGGACGGAGAGATTGTAGAACAGGCGCAGCAGTATATTGATGACCTCTATTATGAATATGATGCCAGAGATGGCAGGCCTGCGACAGGAGGAGCATACGAGAATCATCTGATCAGATTCCGGATTTTGCCGCATTCCAGTCTGTCCGGGGAAATCATCTATTCTACAGAAGAGATCGGGCAGCAGCGATGTGAGAAAATGATGGAAACAGAGGCGGCGAGACAGAAGCTGCTGGAAGAAACTTCCGGTTTTCGCGATAAAACGGCACGTCTGATCGCAAGAAACTGCAGCCAGTATGTGGTGAACCGGGAGTCTACCGGCGGCAAAAGTATTATTGCCGGTTATCCGTTTTTTGAAGACTGGGGGCGTGATACCATGATTGCCCTTCCGGGACTCTGTATTCTGACTGGCCAGTTGGAGAATGCAAAGAGCATTCTCACCACATTCATCCAGTACCGGCGGCGGGGACTGATGCCGAACTTATTTCCCGAAGGGGAAAATGAACCGGAATACAATACTGCCGATGCGGCACTCCTTTTTATCGGGAGTGTGTATGAGTATGACAGGGCTGGCGGTGAACGCTCATTTATTAAAAATGAAGCCTGGCCGGTTATCCGTGAAATCATCGACTGGTACCAGAAAGGCACAGACTATCATATAAAAATGGACAGCGACGGGCTGATTATGGCGGGCAGCGGACAGGAACAGGTTACCTGGATGGACGTGAGGATTAACGGGATACTGCCGACACCGAGACACGGAAAGCCGGTGGAATTAAATGCCCAATGGCACAGCGCGCTCATGATTGCCGCGTATTTTGCCGATCTGTTTTCTGAAGATGGCGAGGAGTACAGACGCCTTGCGGAAAAAGTGCGGAAAAGCTTTGTACGGGAATTCTGGCTCGAAGAAGAAGGGTATCTAAAGGATGTGGTTTCGGGTACACACGCGGACAGGCAGATCCGCTGTAACCAGATATGGGCAGTCTCCCAGGCGTTCCCGATTCTCGACAGGGAGAAAGAGAGACGGATAGTAGACACGGTTTATGAACATTTATATACGCCGTACGGACTGCGCACCTTAAGCGATACGGATCCGGAATTCCGCCCGGAATACGGCGGAAGCGTTTTAAAGCGTGATATGGCCTATCACCAGGGAACGGTCTGGACTTTTCCTTTAGGCGCTTACTATCTGGCTTACTTAAAAGTCCATGGAGACACAAAAGAAGCAGCAGATAAAGTGAGAAAACAGCTTGCCCCGGTAAGAGAACTTCTCCGGGAGGGCTGTGTGGGTCATCTGGCGGAGATCTACGATGGCCTGAATCCGACTGTTTCAAGAGGATGCTTCGCCCAGGCATGGAGTATGGGGGAAATGCTGCGGGTCTACCGGCGGCTTGAAGAAATTGAAAAAAATTAGAATCAGTAAGAAAACTTTCTGGAGAACAGCGCTTCCCCGGAAAGTTTTTTCGCTTTTTGGACAGAACGGCTGTTGATTACATGGTATATATCGTTTATAATTACATTTATTGCGGCAGTGGAATTAACCGGCTGCCGGTGGGATTACAGGAAATAAAATTGAGGGAGGACAACTATCATGAAGGAAGCAGTCAGACGCCATTTAGAACAGTTCAGACAGGAAGTAGAGGAGGCAGGGAATCAGCTTCGCGGCCGGAAGATGCCGGAAGTCACAGAGGAACTTTTTGGACTCTATGAAAAGAACGGGAATCGTCTTTTATATGAGAATGTATACTTTCCGCGCCGGAAATACCTTGCCACATTTGGTTTATTAAGTATCTGGTACGGCAGAAAAGAAGACTTGGAGATGCTTGAGTACGTAATCCGGGATATCTGCCAGGAGAAGACCTGGGCGCTTCCGGCCCATGTTGAGAGGAGTGAGGAGGACTGGGAGAAGACGGTGGATTTATTTGCCAGCGAGACAGGCCACACTCTTTCTGAGTTATCCTGGGTGTTAAAGGATCAGCTTTCTGAGGAAACGAGAACTTTAATCAGAGAGAAGGTTCTGGAACGGGTGATTGATTCTTACCTCGCAAAGCCCGAGGGCGGCTGGAGATGGGAACATTTTAAAAATAACTGGGCCGCTGTGTGCGCGGGCAGCATCGGTTCCGCGGCCATTTATCTGTTAGATCAGGCGGATGAGAGAAGGAAGGTATGCTTAGAGCGCGTTCTGAGAGATCTGGACACGTATCTGGAAGGCATGAAGGATGACGGGACGTGCCCGGAGGGACTGAGCTACTTTACGTACGGGATGACTTACTACGTTGGATTTGCGGAGCTTCTGTATCGCGATTCTGAAGGGAAGATTGATTTGATGGCAAATCCTTTGGCAGAGCGGACAGCCAGATTCCAGCAGCTGTGCTATTATCCGGGCGGCGTGACGGTCAGCTTTTCTGACGGAATGTCCCACGATAAGTACCGCATGGGACTTACGTGCTATTTAGCGCTCCGCTATCCGGGAGTCGAGATTCCGGATGTGTCTGCGGCCATGGGATTCAATACGGATAGCTGTTTCCGGTTTATGGGACTTTACCGGGAAGATTTGTGGTGCAGGAGATACCTGGAGGAAGCAGAGGAGAAGACAGAGTCTGAGGCAGAAAAAGAAGCAGGTTTCCATGTCCTCCCCAGCGCTCAGTGGGTCGTGGCGAAAGCCGGAAACGGGGCTGGTATGGGTGTGAAAGGCGGCCATAATGGAGAATCGCACAACCACAATGATGTCGGTAATTTCTTTTATCTGGCCGGCGGAGAGATGTTTATTACGGATTTGGGATGCGGTGAGTATACGAAGGATTATTTCCATGAAAAACGGTATACAATATTCTGCAACCGTTCTCTTGGACATAATGTGCCGCTCATCGGCGGAAAGGAACAGCTTGAAGGGGAAGAATACCATGCAGAGCGGTTTGAGACCGATGAGGAAAAGATGCGCGTTGAGATAGAATTTGCATCTGCATATCCGGCAGGGACGGCAAAGAAGCTGGAACGCCATCTCACCTGGAACCGGGATGGTGTACTTAACGTGGAAGACTATTTCCAGGTGCCGGAGACGGAAGAGATTCTGGAAAATTTAGTGACACAGATTGAGCCTGAGATTACCGGTGAGGGAGAACTGATCCTGAAAGGAAAACAGGCGGTTGTCCGCCTGAAAGCAGAGGGCTGTGGAGAGTTTCAGGTTACCAGGGAATGCTTTATGAACCATTTTGGTGTCGCCGAGGATGTGTGGCGGATTGACTGGAAGGTGGAGACAGAGGCTGGAAGGGCGGTAAGCAGGTTTGTGGTTGAAACCGTCGGTAAATGATGTAATAAAAGTAAAAAAAGGATAAAATATGGATCAGCAAAACAAAGAAAAATTAATAAACTCCATCCGCGATTTCCTGGATGAAAATCTGTCGCGGATGATTGTAAGTAACCCTGTGTCAAAGGAGGGCATCTCCAAGGTAAAAATCCGTCCGATCCTGCTTCGAAACAGCCTGGGCTTTCAGGCGGAGGAACAGATTGGCACCCAGGCGTTATGGACCGGGAAGAGTGCGCGGTGTACGTTGCCGGCTTACTGTCTGGCGTTCTGCGGCAGATGGAAGCGGAGTCGTCCCTCGGTCAGATGCGGGTTCTGGTCAGCAGGAAGGGGGAGGCGAGCATCCGCGTTAAGCGGGGGACACCCAAAATGGTGGCCGTTCCCCCTGTGGCTTCCCACAACCGCCAGAAACGGTATATTCTGGAAGAAGGGCGTCCGGTTCCATTTCTGGTGGACTTGGGGGTCATGACGCCGGAGGGAAAGGTTGTTAAGGCGCGTTACGATAAATTCAAACAGCTAAACCGGTTCCTGGAATTTATTGAGGATATTCTTCCAAAACTGGATAAATCGAGGGAAAATGTGATTATTGATTTTGGCTGTGGAAAATCGTACCTGACATTTGCCATGTACTATTACCTCCATGAACTGAAAGGATACGAAATCAGGATTATCGGCCTCGATTTAAAACAGACGGTGATTGACAACTGTAACCGTCTGGCAGAGCGGTACGGTTTTGAAAAGCTGAATTTCTATCACGGCGATATTGCTGAGTATGAAGGGGTTGACCGCGTCGATATGGTGGTCACGCTTCACGCCTGTGATAAGGCCACGGACTATGCGCTGGAAAAGGCGGTTAAATGGAATGCTTCTGTCATTCTCTCGGTTCCCTGCTGCCAGCATGAGTTAAACGGCCAGATTCACAATGAACTGATGGCGCCGGTATTCCGCTATGGCCTGATTAAAGAGCGGATGGCAGCTCTCTACACCGATGCCCTGCGCGCGGAAATCCTGGAAAATCAGGGATACAGAACGCAGATTCTGGAATTCATCGACATGGAACATACGCCGAAGAACATCCTGATCCGGGCGGTAAAGCAGGGCGGTAAGAAGAATAACAGAAAAGAGATAGAACAGCTTCTTGAATTCCTCGGAACGAAGCAGACACTGGCAGAACTTTTGCTGGAAGAGAAGAATTAAGAGGAAAGGGCAGATTGACGAAATTGACAGAAGGTGGGATATGGAGACGGAAGCTTTCAGGATAAAATTTCAGAAGATTGACGGGATAGAACAACTGTGCAGGATCCTTCCGGATTTTCATTATGGTTGGAGTTATTTTTATAAGATAGAAGATTTCCACCTGTTCCGGGATTACGATTATGAGAACTGGATAGAGATACAGAATCTTGAAATGACACTGATTTCATACGACAATCTTGTAAGTCTGACTATGAGATTTGAAAAAATATGCAACTTTTCCATGATCGGGTCGGATTCCGTCAGCGGTTTCGAAATAGAACCAAGGTGTGACCACGCTTTTGGCGACCAGCGGAATTTCGATATTTTCGATTATGAAGAAGGTGCGATCAGCTTTAGTTGTAAGAGCATAAAAATTATATCTGTGAAAAAGCTGGCAGCTGTCACAAAATAGGAAAACAGGCAGGGAATCCCTGGTAAATTACCAGATTTTCCCTACCTGTTTTTCATCCAGGCCATAGGTGGATAGAAATTCCCGAAAATCCCGGTCGTTTCTGATGACCATGATTTCCTTAAATTTTCCTGTGGCAATGTCCTGGAAACCGGCGGACTGTTCCCCGGTGCAGATACTGGAGAGGATGACCGGTTTTTCTTTCGTTTCATCGTACGATTTTTGCTGGCTTTTTTTGCGGGGCCACATGTAAGCTTCATCTCCGTTCCCGGTTTAAATACAACCGGATAAATTGATAAGAATATTATAGACTTTTGCAAAAGAAGTTTCAATATTTTAGGGCGGAGGATGGCAATTTTTTCCTTCCTATGGTATGATTAGAAAAAGTGCAAGGAGGAATGGACTTATGCCATTTATCAATTCCAAAGTGACGGTATCGCTGTCCGATGTGGAGAGGGATACGCTGAAAGCAAAGCTTGGTCAGGCGATTTCCCTTGTTCCCGGGAAATCAGAAGCGTGGCTGATGGTCGGCTTTGAGGACAACTGTTCTCTGTATTTTAAGGGGAAGAAGGAACCTAAGCTGGCATTTGTGGAGGTGAAGATTTTCGGCGGCGCTTCCGATGAGGCGTATGATAAGCTGACTGCTGAGATTTGCCGGATTTACGAGGAAGTCCTGGGAATTCCCCAGGGTAAGATTTACGTAAAATATGAGGAAGTGGAGCACTGGGGCTGGAACGGGGCGAATTTCTAGCCGGGCTGCTGCCATCTTGGAGGAAAAGCTGATGGAGCTTTGGGATATTTACGACGAAAACAGGAATCCTGTCGGGAGAAAGCATGAGAGAGGCGTACCGCTTGGGGAAGGGGACTACCACATTATCGCGGATGTGTGGACGGTGAATTACGAGGGGAAGATTCTGCTGACCCAGAGGCATCCGAGCAAGCCTTACGGCCTGTTCTGGGAATGCACGGGCGGCTCTGCCCTGGCGGGAGAGACGAGCATTGAAGGGGCTTTACGGGAACTGGCGGAAGAGGTTGGAATCTCTGCAAAGGAGAGTGAACTGCAGCTGATCCATACGATCCGGCAGAAGGAACGGTTTGTGGATACGTATATTACGAGACAGAGGGTGACGGAAGCAGATTTGCGGCTTCAGGCGGAGGAAGTCGTAGATGCAAAATTTGTGACATACGGGGAACTTCTCGATTTGTTTGAACAGGGAATTGTGGTTCCAAAATCGAGATTTCCGCTCTACAAAGATAAGATTAAGGAGTTTGTCCAGCCGCCATCAGAGGATGACGACTGAACGGGTGTATTCATTTTTCGGTAGTACGTGGTATTTGTTCTGTACAACGGCCTGATAGAGGTGGGAACAGCAGAGATCTTTCTGGAACATGTTCCATGCTGTTCCTTCCAGAATCCGGCCGGCGTCGGCTGTTTTGGTGATGAGGGGGATGCGCCCTCTTTTTTTGATGTCGGATAAGAGCCAGGCGGACTGGCGGCGGAAGCCGAGAACCCTGGCGTAGGGCGCATAGCCGGCGAGCCGGCCCTGAATGGCGTCCTCTTTTTTCATATCCAGCAGGATATGGATGAGGGCGCGGCTGATTCTTGTGTACGTGTACTGCCGCGTCTTTAAACCGGAAATCCTGTCTTCGAAAGAGGAAAAATCGAGACGCATGTTCCGGATCCGGGCCGCCAGTTCTTCCGAGACATCGAGATATTCTTCAAAGCCGGCAGAAAGCGTCAGAATTGCCGCATTTAAAAGCAGAGATAAATCGTTGGGAAAGACAGGACAGGACTGCCCCAGCATGTCCCAGGAGGACTGGGGAAGCTGATCCTGAACTGCTTTTGTGCGCCAGTTTTCCTTATTTTCCAATGAGGTATGGATTACATTTCTGATTGCGGAGGCAGAGGAGAAGGCAGACAGGGAACCAGTCCCAGCCGCCGGGGATATCTCCGTGTCATGGTAACCGGCGCCTTCTCTTCGGATGGTAACCGGCTCTATGGCGCTTCCTATTTTCATCAGCG
>CAUEKH010000045.1 GCA_959018155.1 uncultured Hungatella sp. | reverse complement strand
ATCAGAAAATGAGGTGACATTTCCATATGAAGAAATTCCGAAACCTGGTCATCGCGGATGACGAACCGAATATCAGAAACAGTCTGCGGCTCCTCTTTCCCTGGGAGGAACTCGGTGTTTCTGTCGTTTTCCTTGCCTCCAATGGTCAGGAAGTTTTAGATTACATAGACGATAACCCGGTGGATATCGTTCTGGCGGATATCCGTATGCCGGTTATGGATGGTCTTACCCTGACCAGAATTTTGAAGGAACGGGACAGCAGCATTGCCGTCGTTCTTCTGTCCGCATATTCTGATTTTGAGTATGCCCGTTCCGCCATGCGCTATGGCGTGACTGCCTATCTGACCAAACCGGTTAATTATACTGAATTGATTGATATTTTCCGAAAGATTAAGAACCCCGATGCAGGCGACGGGATTATGGATCCTCGTGGCAGTCGTCAGTCGGAGACTCAGGCGAGCCCGGCTGACTCATTTCCTGCAGCAAAACCAAAGCCCCCGGCAGGAATAAGCGCTCCTTCATTTTCTCCCACAAAAACAGATAACAGGGAAATTATTCTCAATGGAGGTAACAGTTCCACTGATCTTTCCAGGAACTCCCCAGACTCCTCAAACAACAGCGAGCCGAAGAACAGTTCCGAGACATACAGGGGATATTACAATGAAATTGTCACCCATATTAAGGAGTACGTTCAGTCTGATGTGGGGAATGCCAGCCTGGCAGGCGCTGCTGATCTGACCGGGCTTTCTCCCAGCTATGTCTCCACGATTTTCCACCGCTGCCTCGGGATGACATTTTCCGAATTTCTTGCGGGTGCAAGAATGGACGAGGCCAAACGGCTCTTAGAAAAAGGTACGCCGGTACAGGAAGTTGCCTGGATAGTCGGATACAATAATCCCAGGAATTTCGTCCGTGCATTTAAGCAGTATAACGGGATCGACCCCAACCTGATTTATTTAAATGGACGGGCACCTGACAGAAACTGAATTCTGAAACTGAATTTTGATACTGTATACTGCTTACTGTCTGCCATGTGCTGGCCTGACCACCCGGTCGCCTCCAGTCAATGGAGGAGGTTTACGATTACCCGCATCAATCAATCCGACAAGGAGGTACCCCTATGCGCCGCCGATTTTTCGCTGAAAATATGGTCCGTATGCTGACGCTTTCACTGCTTCCGGTCCTTTTTCTGACCCTTGTTTTCTTCTCTGTCCTGCTCCCGACTGAAAAGAAATCCCTGGAGAGCGAGGCCGAAATCAACCTCTCCCTGATTCAGGAGAATGTGGATCTTCTTCTGAATGATTCCAACAAGGTCATGAACATGCTGTCCGTTCCTGCCTATTCGAATTCCAACTCCATTTTCCAGATACTCCGCTCTGATAAGCTGGAATATCTTGATTTTGTCATCCTGAAACAGGTGGCTGCACAGCTGAACGCGATTGTCAATTCCAGGGATTATATCGACAGCATCTACGTCTATCTTCCCAACGCCAAAGGACGGTATTTAACGAACCAGGCCAATGTCTATAATATGGAAACCGGGCCTGATAAGGACTGGCTGTCCATCTGTTCCGGCGGCGGATCTTATCGCGTTATTCGGCGCACTACCAGTCTTTACGCCTCCGCGCCCCGCGACTATTTAACGGTAATACAGGAAAATCCGAAAGGATATACTGTTGCAGTTAATATTGTGGTTTCCTATTTTAAGAGACTGTTTACGAACTCTTATTTAGAGAGCGGACACGCCATCATTCTGTCGGAAGGGGACAAGGCTCTCTTTTCCAGCAGTACGGAATTTGACGCCCAGCAGCTTGTCAACCGCCTCGATAACCTGCCTGACAAAAATGGCTTAATCCGGCTTGATAACAACTTGATCATGCGCTCCCACTCTGACAATACAGGGCTTGATTTTATCTCTGTGACACCGGTTTCAATTGCATACGCCAATATTTACCGGTTAATCACAATTACGTGTGTCACTGTATTTCTCTGCGTTCTGATGTCTGTAATCGTTTCGTACCGTTACGCCATCAACGTCTCCGGACAGCTTTATGGCATTATGGATTTAATGGATGCAGCGATTTCTCATAAGGAACTTCCTGTCGTCAGACAGCGCAGCAACGATTTATACAGCCATATTCTGACGAATATGATTCAGACCTTCACGCAGAATGATTTCCTGAAAGTCTCCTTAAATGAGCAGAAATTTCAGGCGCTGTCTCTGGAACTGTCCGCGTTGCAGTACCAGATTAATCCTCATTTTCTATCTAATACGCTGCAGATGATAGATTTTGAAATTCTGAAAAATACCAAGAAACCGACTACGGCTAACGAGATGATACAGGACTTGTCTATTTTTCTTCAGTACAGCCTCCGTTCCCCGAATGAGGATGTTACCCTTGATCAGGAAATTGAAGCGACTACGCACTATACGGCCCTGATGTCCCATCGCTACAGCGGCCAGGTGGAGGTGCTCTGGGACGTTTCACCCGATGTGTTGAATTTGCAGGTTCCCAAGCTGATTCTTCAGCCTATGATAGAGAACTGCGTAACCCACGGAAATATCAACCAGACGGGACAGCTGACCATTTTCATCTGTATTGCGCTTCATGACGAGAAACTCATGATCTCTGTCCGCGATAACGGAAGCGGCGTCAGCCCGGAAAAACTGGAAGAGCTTCGTGCCTCTCTGTCGGAATTTCAGGGATTCCAGGAAAAACATATCGGATTACAGAATCTGTTCCGCCGGCTTCAGCTTCGCTTTCCTACTGAGCAGTGTCATGTCACATTGGACAGTCAGCCGGGGGAAGGATTCTGTGTGACAATATGGATTGGAATGGAGAAAGGAGAATCCTGATAATCAATGGGGAACAAGGGCATAATTACAGGGGACCAGCATTGGCTGATCCCCCTCTGGCAAAATTATAATTTTTTCCGCTCTACTTTAACATAGCATTGCTTTTTAAAAAAGTCGATTCCATAGTTTAAGACCTCTGAATACCCTTCATTTGGCAGTCAGTCGTCGTAATGGTTCTCTCTAATCTGCTCCAACGCCTTATCACATGCAGCTCCTAAGCCCTTGTAGGTGTCAGAGATTTTCAGAAACAGGTATCATTTCATAGCCCCAATATTCAGATGCCTATTCAAATCTCCAGGTATCAGACCACCCCTTCCAGTCAGGCCGAAGGGCCTCTATCTCCTTCCATACCCTTTCGTCCACAGGAATTCCCTTCTCTAAATTCTCCCTGCGGCACTCCTCCGTCTTCTGACCGGTATAGATAATCCGTTCTGTTCCTTCTGCCTTCTTTGATGCCAGCAGATCTTCCACCGCCCCTTCCACAATGGCAGCGGCAGTCTCCTCCGGAACTATTTTCTTATAATCAATGGCGATAAATACCTGCGAGACGCCGTGTTCATCTCCGGGCAGCTTTCCGACCTCGGAAACCGTATTTCCCGCAGACAAGGCTCCTGAAAAGATATCCAGCATAAAGGAGAGCGCAGCCCCCTTCCAGTAACCGGTAGGCAGAATACGCTGGGACTGGATCACGCGTTCCGGTACTTTGGTCAGATTGCCATCCACGTCAAAGCCGGCGTCGATCTCCATCTCTCTCCCCTGTAATCTCGCCAGTTCCAGCGCGCCGTAGGAGAACTGGGACATCGCCATATCGGTTATCAGATGACCGCCCTTTCTCGGAAATGCCATAACCAGCGGGTTGTTTCCAATCCGGGAGTCCACCGCCCCCCAGGTAGGCATATTGGGCATGGTATTGGTAAAGCAGATTCCCGCCATACCTGCGTCGCAGGCCTGATAACCGTAGGTGGCTGCCCGCATCCAGTGGTTCGTATCTTTCAAAGCTACCAGCCCGATTCCATGTACCTCAGCCAAATGGATGGCTTCTTCCATACAGAACCAGGCGTTGATAATTCCAAGCCCCATTTTCCCGTCAACGCGTTCGATGGCCCCGTTTCTGCTTATGACAACGGGATTTTCTTCCGGTTTTACAATGCCTTCTTCCATATTGCGCACCAGTCTGGCAAACCGGTTGATACCATGGGTATATACGCCTTCCAGGGAATTTCTCGCCATCTCGTGGGCCGTCTTTGCCGCCTTATCTTCCGGGCAGCCATGGGCCGTCAATACATTTTTTAAGCATACCTCTGCAACTTCAAATGGAATTCTGAGCGTTCCCATCTCATTTCCTCCCTCTCATAAACTGTACAAAGCTTTCAAGCTGATCTTCAAATGCCACGCCTCTGTCCTCCACGGACTTCTCCCATTCCAGGGAATAGAATCCGTCATATCCGTGGCCCTCCAGCCAGTCCACCGTCTCCGCCACCGGAAGCATTCCTTCGCCTATCCGGCTGTAAATGCGGCCATTTTCTGCGGACGCCTCTATATCCTTGATGTGGACATGGTAAATTCGATCCCCGATCAGTCTCCACGTCTCCTCTATGGGCTCTCCCATATCCCACGGATGGATAATATCAAGCAGAACGCCCACCGAGGGCGGTACATCTCTTAAAAGCGGCCCCAGAATCCGGCCGCATTTTCCGGTATCATGGGTTTCAATCACAAGCTTAACCGGAGAACTGCCCATCTTTTCAGCCGCATAGCAGAGTCCTTCTGTTGCGACAGAATCGCTCTGCTCCCGCGTATGCCCCTCCGGGTACGCTCCAAGAAATATCCGGACACAGCCTGCGCCCAAATATTCCGCGAGAGAAACCATTTCCATCAGTTCGTCCACTTCGGCACGCACCTTCTGCACAGAATCCTGGCGGAATTTCGTGTACGCGGTCAGACAGGGCACAGAAAGCCCCGACTGCTCCGTCAGCCTCTTTACAGAAGAAACATAGGAGAATGGGCAGGAGGGCGAGACGTGTACCGCATTTCGCCCTCTCAGTTCAATCCCCTCCAATCCATATTTTACCGCCGTCTCCACTGCTTCCCCGATGGTTTTGTCCTGTACGGACAGTGTTGTATAACTAAGCTTCATAGAGCGGATGTCCTTTCTATAACTTTATGATATTGTTGGTCCTTGTAATCTCCTTCAGCCTGCATTCCGGATCCAGTTCAAGATAGCAGCCCTCCAGGGAAATGCCTCTCGTCCAGAGCGGAATCTCCAGGGTCTTCGGGTACAAATCGGCCGGTGCCGGAATCGGAGGAATCTGGCTGTGCCGCAGTACCTCTCCTTCGCTGTTTTTCAGTACAAGGGTTGTCTCTTCGCTCTCCGCCGCACCGATATTGTGGACGGTCACACGAATACAGTCTTGTTTAATCAGGACATCTTCCCTGTCAATGGCAAGGTCCGTCCGCTCCCAGTATCCTTCATCCTCTTCAAGCAGCGTAAGTTCCACGCAGGTATAGGCGGCGGGCCGGAAGGTCAAATCAAAGGACTGCATCCAGGCCAGATATTTTTCTGTTTCTGACACCATTCCCTCTGAATGTACATCGTTCCTGTCATTTCCCGTGCAGATCTTCACGCTCCATCTTCCCGGAAGAATGTCCTCCATGCTCATTTCCGCCGTGATCTCTTCATCCGTCAGATTATAGGCGAAGAAAGCGATTTTCCGCACCGAAGCGAAGGTCACCATGATCGCCACATCCGTCTCCTGGGACGGTTTGAATTTCCAGCGGAAGTAGTGGCGCGGATAAAGGGAAAATCTCTCATGCCCCACTCCTCCGATACGGTCCTGCTGTATCTGGGCAATATCAATGACGCCCCGGTCCACCCAGAGTTGCCCATCCGTGTTGATGTATTCGCGCAGCGCGGCTTTTCTTAAGATATCTTCATACCGTATGGCCGCCTCCGCTTCCACGTCCTCTTTCTGATACCGCTCCTGCTGCTGTTTGTACAATTCCGGCGCAATCGGCTGTAAATACTTCCCGTCTCCGGTAAATTTCCACGCGGCATAGAACAGCGGCCACTCCCTTGTCCTCTCGTGAACCTGGTCTTCGTCGGTTGTAACATTGATCTGTACATGAAGCCTTCCGTCGTAATAGTGCTCCAGCATGGAATCCGCCATCTCCAGAACCAGCTTCTTTGCCTTCGGCGAACCGTTATAGCGCACCAGCATATAAGTCGGGTGGAAAACGTGGAAGGAGTCGGAGGCTGAATAATCCCAGGGCGCCTCCCTCGCAATCCGGGTGCCGGAATAGTAGCCAGACAGCACATGGCGGTGGCCCTTCGCGTTATAGCCGGTCACATAATGGAGTCCACGGGCATTTTCCATGGCGCGCTCCATGTATTTCGGGGAACCGGGGAACAGGGTAAGGCACTGGCCCAGGCACTGGATTCCCTCTTCCAGCGTATGAAGCTGGTCCGTCTGGATCGCGCAGAGCCCGTTGGAAAACATCCCCTGGTCATAGAAAGCTTCCATCTCGAGAGCCAGAGAAGCGGCGATCTTCTCCGGCATACAGCCGGCCAGCGCCGGGCCCGGCCACCAGGCAGTCAAATCTCCATCATCAGAAAGTCCGCCGCCAAATTCTCCGTTATCGATCTGGCGCTTGTCAATCCACCAACGGATATATCGCTTGACATACCCCATATACTCCGTCTGCCTCCACGCCCACAGCGGAATTCCCGGCGGACAGTCGGAAAGGGTAAACTCCGGCGGATTCGTCTTAAATTTATCGTACCAGTATTCCCTGGCCAGCTTATGTTCCGGGCAAATCCGCAGCAAATCTGTGATATCGGCCTTAAACCGGTTGAACAGATTGAAATGTTCATTGGAAGGATTTTCTTCTACCAGATTGGCATAATTGTCCTTCACCTGGATCCAGCGGTCTTCGATGTGCTCTTTTTGAGCCTCCTCCGCAGACTTATAAATCATCTCCATACGAATTTCAGACATTTCCTCTTCGCCTACCGGATCCGACCAGGAGATCTGAACGTACATGGCTTTCCCTTCCGGCAGAATTCTGTCCCGGGTATCGAGCCAGATGTCTTTTGCTTTCCCCGGCTGAACCGCAAAGGTAAAGTTCATAAGATTCCGGTATATCCATAAGGGATCCTTGATCTGGATATTGATATAAATGTATTTTCCGTCGCCCGGCTCTACATGGAAGGCGGGAAGGTGAACGGATAAACCGTCAAATCCCGTTCCGGCCATCTGCTTATATGGAAGCATAAAATGGGCTGTGGGAAGGTTGGCAGTTATCCTTTTTCCAGCCTGTGATGAGGTTTCTTCTGCCACACCGGCAGGGAAACTGTTTCTTTCTGTATGTTCCCCGCCATTCAGTAAACAGCCCGCAAAACAGAGTCTCTCATCTTCCATGAAACGGCCTGCCAGGAAGGTACGGATCTCGTCTATTCCTTCTGTGCCCCCATTTCCGGCTGCGGCGGTTCCTTCTGAACTACAATCCTTCTGAAATACAAACTTCTCTCTGTAAATGCCTTCCGGCGCCACCCCCGGTTCCACATTCAGCAGTGTAATATCGCCAATCGGTTCCTCTATCACATCATTGGTAAAGGTAATGTTTACATTTCTGACCGGTTCCGGCAGTCTCATCACGCTTCTCTCACACGAGTTTCTCCGGGTCATCAGCTGTTCTTCCAGCCGTCCGTGGATTCTAAGCGTTCCCTCCGCTGATCCGGAAATCTCGATATGGTTAAAATACCGATCCTTATCCGGCTCAAATGTTATTTCTTTTCCCGATATAGAGTAACAGTCCCAGTCCGGCAGCACAAAATAGTCGGTCCGTCCTGGAAGACCGGATCGATTGTATACACCGGGCCACGTCGTCTCTCTGATTCCGTCGCACGCCTTCCACCACCAGCGCTTCTGGTCCCAGGCATCGTGAATCTCAATTTTATGAACCGCTGTAGCTTTATGTACCAGAGGCGCAGGCTTCGTCTCCGCGTCAAACCCGTAGCGGTTCAGCCATTCCTCTTTCCACCGGCCATTCTCCAAATTTCTCGTTTCGGTCTTTTCAAGCTGAACCTCTTCGCACCGGCTCAGACACCCTACGGCCGCCTCGTCAAGCATCCGGTCATAGATCATAATCTCGTCGAAATCACCTGTCCGCATATAGTTATAGCTGGACTGTACCTGAGCATTGCTGATTACCCTGGAATGTGTTCCGAACTGGTCCAAACCGGCGTAGAGAATCGCCTTCTTATCCATTTTCGCCGCCGGCTTTCCATTGATATAGAGCCGCACTCCCACTGTCTCATCCCAGGCAAACGCGATGTGAAACCACTCGTCAGGATCCGGCACCCGCTCAAACTCATACGAAACGCGAATCCTGCTTAAATTGATATCCGTCACAAACGCGTCAATCCCGTGGCCGTTATAATCGATCCGCAGAAACAGCGCATCCCAGCTGCTGTGGTCCGCAAAGGAGACACGAAACAGCGGAAATTCCGTGGGGCCAAGGGGTGTCCTGCTCCGCCAGAAGAAGGAGAGCGTTCCTCTCTGGGAATACATATTTCCCGGCGCCCACCAGGAAAAAAGCTGCGTGGGCAGACAGCGGAATGCTTTTCCCTTTCTGCCATCGTCTATGATATCCACATTTTTATAGAAATTAGGGATGGGATTTCCACATGCAACCTCCGGAACTTCCCCATTTTCCCCTGATAAATAAAACAGCAATCCCTCTCTATCCATGTTCAATCTCCTTCCCGTCACCCTTTAATTCCGGATGTCGCAATCCCTTCCACAAAATATTTCTGCGCACAGAAGAACAGCAGAAACAGCGGGATGATGGAACATACCGACATGGCCATGACCTCATTCCATTTGACTGCCTCCGTAGACGCGTCAATGGAAAGCCTCAGTCCCAGTGACAGGGTAAATTTTTTCGGTGTGTTGATAAATATAAACTGGTTGTAAAAATCATTCCAGGTCCACAAAAACTGAAACAGCCCGGCAGAGAACAGCGCCGGCTTTAACAGCGGCACCAGAATCCTGGTTAAAATCTGCATGGTATTACAGCCGTCTATCTTGGCCGATTCATCCAGAGAAGTCGGAACCCCGCGCAGGAACTGGATTATCATGAAAATAAAAAACGGATAAACCGCAAACAGCGCCGGTACAAGGAACGGATAGTAACTGTCCAGCCAGCCCAGATTCTTAAACAGCATGAACCGCGGAATTATAATAACTGTATTAGGCAGCATCAGCGTGGAAATCAGCACCGGAAACAGGATTTTCTTAAATGGAAAATCGAACCGCGCGAATCCGTAAGCCGTCAGGGTACACGATACAACCGTGAAAGCCACCACAGGAAGCACCAGCTTGAACGTATTGAGGAAGAAATTTGTAAATGTCACCACGCCGGTTGCGCCGCTCTTCCATCCATTACTGTAATTTTCCGGATGCCAGACAGCGGGAAGCAGCTTCGTAGAAGTGAAAATCTCATTTGTATCTTTAAATGAAGCAAATATCATGAAGATAACAGGATAAATCAGAGCGATCCCCACGACAATGAGAATGATATGACGGAACAGAGCCGTCTTTAATGCCTTTTTCATAGTTACTTCGCACCTCCCTCATCGGCGTAATAGACCCAGGCGTCAGATGATTTAAATACCAGCAGAGTCAGGATTAAAATTACCAGGAACAGAATCCAAGACTCGGCGCAGGCGTATCCCACCTTGTAGAACCGGAATGCGTCGTCGTACAGCTTCATGCCGATAATATAAGTCCGCTTCATCGGACCGCCGTTGGTAATGACGAATGCTGAGGTGAAATTCTGCAATGCCTGAATCGACTGCATGATCAAGTTAAAAAATACGACTGAACTGATCTGCGGAAGCGTGATGTGGATAAATTGTTTCCATTTACCGCCTCCGTCAATGGCGGCCGCCTCGTAAAGTTCGGCTGGAATTCCTTTTAAAGCGGCCAGGAAAATAACCATGGCCGATCCGAACTGCCAGACCTGCAAAAGGCTTAAGGTAATCAGGGCCAGATTCGCGTCAGTCAGCCAGTTGACCGCCCTGATTCCGAAGATGCCGAGGAAATGGTTAATCATTCCGTCTTTCATGAACATCACCCGCCAGAGCACCGACACTGCCACGCTGCCGCCCAGGATGGATGGCAGATAGTAGAGGCTCCGGTATATGCCGATCCCCTTGATCCTGGCATTTAAGAGCGTTGCAATAAATAAGGCAAAAGCCAGCTTAAGCGGGACTGAGAGCAGGGCGTAGGCCCCGGTTATTTTCATTGTGGAAAGGAATTGTTTATCGGTGGTAAAAAGGGTGATATAGTTCTTCAGTCCGACGAAAGCCGGATTATTAAGCAGAGTATAATCTGTAAAAGAATAGCAGAACGACGCGATAAACGGATATAACTGGAAAATCAGGAATCCAAGCAGCCAAGGGGCAATATAGAAAAGGCCTGTATACCGCCTGGATTTATTTTTCTTATGAATCATTCCATGAACCTCCATTTCCGGACTCGTGGATAATCCCCCTCCTGTCACATGGATAAGAAGAAAGAAGCTGCTTGAATCCGATTGATAGTCTGAAAGTAAAAACCGATGTTTTTGACAGGAACATCGGAAACCTGTAAAGCAAGCTTGTATTCCGGCGTATCTTTTAACCGGCTGTTTTTGATTTTCAGGAAGCGTTGGACGCTACGATCTGCTCGATCCGGCTGATTACTTCGTCGGCGGCCTCGTTCATATCTTTAAACTGTTTGTATGCGATTTTCTGCATAATCTCCGTCATCATGGCCTCCACCTCGGAGTTGTTGGACCACGCGTTCACCACGTTGCCGGAATTTTCCAGGGAGTATACCACGTTCTCCATGGCGGACTCGTCCAGAAGCGCCTTCTCCTCGCAGAAGGTGCGCAGGCTCTCTCTGGCGGGTACGGAGTAGGTGTCCTTTAAGAGCTCGGCGCCCTCCTCGGAGTTGAACATAAAGCTCAGGAACTTAGCGGCCGCCTCCGGGTTCGCGCATTTTCCGTTCACTGCGAATAAGGTGGTGGGACGTACCTCGATACCGGATTCCTTGCTGTTCTCCATCTGAGGCAGCACATAGCCGGAGGTGGTGTAATTGCCGCTCTCATCGGCCCGTCTGGCGGAAGCGTCCGTCATAACGGAGGTTCTGCCCAGGATCATGAACATCTGGCGGTTCAGCCAGGTGGGGTTCTGGGTCATGGAGTTCTCATAGATTCCCGCCTCCTCGATGGGCTGGAAAATCCCCTTCTCGAACAGGGTGTTCACCAGACCCAGGGCCTCGGCCAGCTCTTCCCTGGTCACGCCCACGGTGCCGTCGTCGTTGATGAACTGCTTGCCGGTCAGCTGGCGCAGGTAAACTCTGGCGTAGTACAGGGCGGCCTGCTTGCTGTCCACGCAGCAAAGGTACTGGCTGGAATCCGCAGCGTGAACCTTCTCACCCAGAGCGATCAGGTCGTCCCAGGTAAAGGTCTTGTCGGCGGGATCGAAGCCGTACTCCGCCAGCTTCTCCGTATCCACCAGGGACCCC
>CAUEKH010000044.1 GCA_959018155.1 uncultured Hungatella sp. | reverse complement strand
CGGAGCAACAATATTCCAGAATTTGTTCGCCGTTATCTTTGCGATGGCTCTGAATACGAAGATTAAAACGAAAAACTTTTTGAGAATGCTGATTTTTGCACCGTGTATGCTGTCGCCTATAGTGGTGGCGTTTATCTGGCAGTTTATTTATATGCCGGATGGCATTTTAAATAAACTTCTGGGAACGGATATTACGTGGCTGGGAAACCGCAGAACAGCACTGTTCTGTGTGATTATCGCCCATGTCTGGATGTGGATTGGCTACTCGGCCACCATCTATATGTCCAATTTGCAGAGCATCTCCACGGATATCCTGGAAGCCGCGGCTATCGACGGCGCGGGACCGTGGCAGAAGTTTAAGAGCATTACGCTTCCGATGTTAGCACCCGCCACGACAATCAACGTGACCCTGGCATTTACCCAGTCTCTAAAAGTCTTCGATATCGTCTACGCCATGACAAACGGAGGGCCGCTCAACTCCACCGAGACGGTGGGAACGTATGTGGTTGTCAATATGAACCGGGGGCTTCATGGCTATGCATCGGCCCAGACCGTACTTCTTACCTTAGTGATCGTGCTGTTCGGTCAGGTGCTCATTGGAATACTGAAAAAACGTGAGGAGGCGATTTATTGATGAGAAAGAAAAAATATCTGCTTTTTCTGTTTGAACTTCTGATGATTGCCGCCACGCTCATCATGTTTTATCCGGTGATTATGATGGTTCTTGTCTCCCTGAAGGATGACGCGCTGCTGGCCAGTGAGCCGCTCAGCATGAAAACCAGCTTTGCCCTGGAAAATTACGTGACTGCCATCAAGGGGATGAATTACTGGAGAGCCTTATATAATTCTTCTGTGCTGACCGCTTCGAGCGCCGTGCTGACCACATTTTTCGGCGCCTGCGGGGCATATGCCATCATGAGGGCAAAAAAGGGAAGAAAGCTGTTCCTGGCGCTGAACACGCTCTTTATCATTGGCCTGGCATTGCCGCAGCAGGTGGCAATGGTGCCTCTCGTATTATGGATGCAGAAGCTGGGAGTCGGCAACACGCTGTTTGGACTGATACTCGCCTTTATCGGGGCAAATGCGGCTTACGGTGTCTTCTTCTTCGCCGGTTTTGTGAATACAGTTCCCGTCACTCTGGAGGAAGCGGCATACATAGACGGAGCCAGCCCGCTTTTCACATTTTTAAAGGTGGTGTTCCCTCTGCTGCGGCCGCCGATGGTGACGCTCTTAATCGTCATCGCACTGCGCGTCTGGAACAATTTCATGTATCCGCTGCTACTGTTGCAGGGACAGAATTCCAGGACGCTTCCGCTTACGGTATTCTTCTTTAAAGGCGATTTATCGATTCAGTGGAACATTCTTTTTGCGGCGACGACGCTTGTGATACTGCCGCTGATGATTGTGTATTTCATACTTCAGAAACAAATCATTTCCGGAATGTTAAGCGGTTCCGTGAAAGGTTGACTGTTATATAAAAATAAACGAAAATGAAAGAGGAGGATGTAAAATGAGAAAAAGAAAAGCAGCAAAAGCAGCATGTTTTATGGCAGCAGCCATGGTAGCAGGTTCATTGGCCGGATGCGGCCAGAAGGCAGCGCCGGAGACGACAGCGGCCCCGACAAAAGCAGAGACGATGGCGGAGAAGAAGGAAGAAACGACGACAGCAGCCCCGGCAGAAAAACCGGCGGAGCAGGTGGAACTGAAGGTGTTCGGATTTAAGACCGGCGCGGAGGAAGGCGCAATTCCGGCTCTGATTGAGCAGTTTAACCAGGAAAATCCCGATATCAAGGTGGTTTACGAGGGAATCAGCAACGCAGGCGGTTATCAGGATGTACTGACCGCAAGACTGGCTTCCGGCCAGGGAGATGATGTCTTCTTCGCTAATCCGAACTATTTGGCACAGTTCCAGGAAGCAGGTTACGTTGAGGACTTATCTGATTTGCCGGTAGTGGCAAATTACAGCGATTTGGTAAAAGATCTGCTGACCATTAATGACAGCATCCCGGGCGTCGGGATGGAGGTAGCGGTATTTGGTATGTTCTCCAATTTGGACTTATTAAAAGAGGTGGGAATCGACCATGCCCCGACCAATTATAAGGAATTTTTAGAAGACTGTGAAATCTTAAAAAATGCGGGCAAGACACCGATCGTAGCCGGATCCAAGGATGGCACGGGAGTCACGATTTTCTCACTGGCCAGGAGTTTAGATGCGGTCTATCAGGCGCCTGATAAGATGGATCAGATTGCAAAATTAAATACCGGGGAATTAAAGTACGGCGATGTGATGCGCCCGGGATTTGAACTGGTGGAAGAACTGATTTCCAAGGGGTATCTCGACGGAAATAAATCTCTCGTCTATGCGGCGGGCCAGGATGACATTGCAGAATTTGCCAAAGGGGAAACCGGCTTTATGCCAGGCGGAAGCTGGTTTGTAGCAGGCCTTGAGAATGCAGCGCCGGATATGAACTATACCCTGGGCGGAATCCCGGTTGAGGAAGATGACTCCCTGATTCTGATTAACGCAGGTGTCCGCGTCTGTATCAACAGCGCTTCTGAGAAAAAGGATGCGGCCAGAAAATTTGTGGAATTTTTCACCAGCTTAGACAGCATGAACGCCTATGTAGCCAGCCAGAACAGTTTCAATCCGCGTAAAGACGGAAAGAGTACAGAGAACGATGTAGTAGCGCCGGCAGCAGAACGCCTGAGTGCAGCCCGCATGGTACCGTGGGTAGATTCCGCTTTTGATGATTCCGTTGTCAGCCCCTGGGCCGATGCCCGTACGTATACGGCCAACGTAGCAGGCGGCGACTCCGTGGACAATGCGGTGAAAGATTTGAACACTCTGGTTGAAAATAACCTGAAACTGAAATAAAAGCACATTGCAGGCCGCAGGAGAAATCTTGTGGCCTGCATCTGTCTATGGTATAATGTGAACACTGTGCGAGGTGTTTTCTACGGTTCTTAAGGGGGTGGCGGACATGTATCAGGTATTGATTGCAGATGATGAATTCTGGGTAGGACGATGGCTGGAGCAGGTTTTAAAGGAGAGCCCTTTTGAAGTATCAGTGGCGGGAATCAGCGAAAATGGGGAGGACGCGCTCAATACCCTTTTAAAGGGCGGCATCGATATTCTGATCACGGACATCAATATGCCGCTTATCAACGGCTTAGATGTGCTTAAGCGTCTGGAGGAATCGGGAAGGAAGCTGCCGAAAACCATTGTTATTTCAGGCTATGATGAATTTGAATATGCGAGACAGGCCATTGAACTGGAGGTTCTGGCCTATTTGCTGAAGCCTTTGGAGCGTCCTGCGGTCTATGAAGCGCTGGAAAAGGCAGTTGGAATGATAGAAGAAGAGCAGGAGAGGCAGGAGCAGAGTAAGGACGGCTTCACGGCGGCGGTGGAAAATATCCTGACGGAATATTTACGCAGCCCGTCGGAGAAAACGAGGCTGCAGCTTCAGAGCCATCTGCTCTCTGAACAGGGGCAGAGAGGGTTTTATGAGCTGGCATTATTCCAGATGCGCCGCTTAGAACAGACAGCCCTGTCGAGAGAAGAGATGAGGGAGCGGTTAAAAAAGGCGGCTGCCGGAAAGGCGATTTATCTCTGCCTCTTAGACCGTTTTACCTGGGGTGTTCTGATTACGGGCATCACGAGCCCTGCCGGGTTCCGTCTCAATGAAAGCGTGTTGGTAAATCTTCTTCACAGCTTTGAATACGGATTAAGCGAGGCCCATGAAGATCTGGAGGAACTGGAGGAGGCCTTTGCGGAGGCGCGGGAAGCCATTATCATGCGCCTTGGTGAGGAAGGAGAGGGGATGGCGCTCTCTGTCTCGGAATCCGACCTCCATGCAGGATATTTAGCCGCACTGAAGGCGGGAAATATTGAGAAGCTGAAGGAATATACGAAACAGGCCTGCAGCCTGTTTATCCAGAGCGGCTACGATCTGACCGGCTGTCTCAATTTCTATTTCGTGCTGTCGGGGGAAGTGATCAAGCGGCTCAATGACCGGTATAAGGAACACAGCAGGACGGAATTTCTGACTCTGATTGAAGAGGGGTACGACTTTTCTGTCAGGATTCAGAATTATTACAGCATCCGGGCGATTTGCCGCCGGTTTGAAGCATACATCATCCGGGTGGCGGAATGCTTGAAGGAAGAGGAATGCCTCGATGTGCCATCTATTATAAAGCGAGTCATGCGCACGATCAGAGAAAATTACGGCTCAGATATCAGTCTGGCGTGGATCGCCGAAGAATATGGGATTAACCCCAGCTATTTCAGTAAGAAGTTTAAGGATGAGACAGGAGTTAATTTCATTGACTATCTGACAGAGGTGCGGGTAGAACAGGCGAAGGAACTGTTAAGCCACACAGCGCTGTCTGTCAGCACCGTCAGCCTTCGGGTGGGGTTTAAGGAGGCAAAATATTTCAGCCGTGTCTTTGCATCTGTTACAGGTGAAAAACCGACAGAGTACAGGGACAGGATGAGACGGGAGGAGGGCCTTATACATGAAGTGGGAGGGAATGAAAGCATGGCTTGGAAGCCGGCTGAATAGAAAAATATTCTTAAGTCTGCTGGCAGTTTCCCTTATCCCGCTTGGTTTTGTCTATTACTATATCAACTCCGTCTATTCCGAAAAACTGATGAGCGACGCGTTTAACCAGAATCAGCTGACGGAGCGGAATACAGCGGTACTTTTAGAGGACTACTTAACGAGAATCGAATATATCTCCAATCTTTTTTTTGACAGTGATACCCAGGCCATGATACGCAGCGCGTCCAATCCGCTGAGCAATTACAGCACCAGGGTGGCTCTGGAACGGAAGGTGCGGGTAAATCTCGATTTATTTAAGGTGATGGGATACGTGGATCAGGTTACATTCCTGAAAAAGGATGGAACCCTGCTGCATGTGATTACATCCCATGGTTATGAGGAAGCGATCCCATTCGCACCGCCTTCCAATCCGGTGGATACGCGGTTTAAGAATCAACGTCTGATGAAGATTGAGGAGATGGCAGGGGAGTACCCGGAAAAATATAGCGGAAAATACGTTTATCTGCGCCAGGTAGACGATCTGAATCTGGGAAATGGCGCGCTGGGCTGGCTCTATATTGTGTTTGACAGGGAGAGATTTGACAGTATTCTCAAAGATTTGAGAGATGTCATGAATACGGATGTGGTCTTAAATGACGGCCGCCTGCTTTACAGTACTCTGGAAGGCGGGGAAGAAGAGGAAGAGCATCTGCGGACCCGCGCTGTCTCCTATATGGCGCCTGCCAAAGACCGGAAAAAGTCGGAGATGATATACTGGGATTACGATATCGTCAATCTTGGGATCAGGGTCACATTTTTTGATGACATGTGGCGTATCGAAAAGTATATCAGGGCCTTGAGCGACATGACAGGTCTGGTGATAGCCATGACCATCTTGATTATCCTTGCAGCCTCCTTCCTGTTTTCCAGAAATATTGTCAGGCCTGTTGCAAAGCTGCACAAGAATCTGGAACGGATAAGGGACGGCGATTATTCCGTGAGAGTTGCGGTGGAGTCCAACGATGAACTGGGAGATTTATGCGATGCGTTTAATGGCATGGCGGGGGAGATTGACCGCCTGGTAAACCAGGTCTATTCTGTGGAACTGAAGGAAAAAGAGGCGGCGATCAAGGCGCTGCAGGCGCAGATTAATCCCCATTTTCTCTACAATACGCTGGATATGATTAAGAGTATGGCGGAGATATACGGAGCCAGCCAGGTGTCGGAGATGATTGTGGCTCTGTCCCGGCTCTTCCGCTATGCCACTCACACGAATACGGTACTCGTCACGGTAGGAGAGGAACTGGAACATTTATCGAGTTATATGACTATTGTAAATGCCCGGTTTGGAGGAAAAATCAGCTTTCTGACCGATGTGCCGGAAGAACTTCTTGGCGAGACGATCGTTAAGGTCTGTTTACAGCCGTTAGTGGAAAATGCCATCTCGCACGGGCTGGGAAGGGGCGCATCCGGAGGACGCATCCGTGTGACCGTCCGCAGGGAAGAAGGAATCATGGTGGTAAAAGTAGAAGATAATGGCGGCGGGATTCGGCCGGAACGCTTAGAGGAGATACGTGGCCGCCTTGCCAGCCGGGATGATCAGAAGGAGGATTCCGGAAAGGGAAGCGTGGGGCTTAAAAATATTCACGACAGAATTCGTCTTTATTACGGGGAGGACTATGGAATTCTGATTGACAGCAACCCGGAGAGAGGAACCATTGTGACGCTGCGCTACCCATCCGGCCCGACCCGGAAGACAGAGTGAAAATGGATATGAGAGGGAGGAACGGATTTCATGGAAAAACCAAATATTTTATTTCTGATGACAGATGAGCAGCGCTTCGATGCGGCCGGCTGGGTAAACAGCCAGGTCATCACGCCAAATCTGAACCGGATGGCAGAGGAGTCGGTCTGTTTTACCAGGGCGTATACGACCAACCCATCCTGCATACCGGCCAGGGCTGCTGTCTTTACGGGGCGTTACCCTTCTCAGTGCGGCGTACCTGGGTTTGTCAGCTGCCTGCCTGCGAAGGAAACGACATTTATGAAGTATCTTCAGGATGGGGGATACTATACCGCAGTTATCGGAAAGCAGCACTTCTGGCGTTCGGAGATCGTGCGCGGGTACGATTATGAGGATATCGTCGATGACCATTACCCGCCCGATAAGATTACGAAGGAGATAACAGGAGATTACTTCGGTCTCCCGGCCAATAAGACAGTTTCCGATCGTGTTTCCAGCTATGTGGAGTTCTTGGCGGACAGCGGATTTACAGAAGGTTCCGAACTCTACCGGGAAATCAGCCCGAAAGGGATTTATGAATTTACAGGAGATGAGAAATACCATGTAGACGCGTATATCGGAGATCGGGGGAAGGCATGGCTGGAGGAAGAATGCCCTGCTGACAAGCACTGGTTTCTGACACTGTCATTTCCGGGGCCGCACATGCCATTTGACGGCATAGGCGTTCCGGATGATAAGTGGTATCAGGAAGAGGAGTTGGATCTTCCTGATACAGAACTGGCAGATTTGTTCCATAAGCCACCTCATTATCTTGATATTGCAAAGAAATTCGGAAGTCTCGATTTACAGAACCACACCTCCCCTGACGGATTGTCACCGCGGGAAATCCGACTGATGAAAAAGGCATATTATGCCAATGTTACCCTCATTGACAGGAAAATCGGAGAGGTGATTGAGATATTAAAGAGAAAAGGGCTGTATGATAATACTCTGATACTGTTCACCTCGGATCACGGCGATTATCTTGGTGATTTTGGCGTGGCAACGAAGGCCCAGTACTGTTCAGAGGCCCTTATGAGAATTCCGTTTCTGTTAAAGCCGCCATTTGCCGGATTTAAGGGGTACCAGGAAGAAAGCTTTGTCAGTTCCGTGGAGATAGCCGCTACGTTTTTAAAGGCTGCTAAAATCGAAAAACCGGCACAGATGATGGGGCGGAGTTTAACGCAGTTTTATGAGGGCGGGGAAAAAGAGATATGGACGGATATCTATATGGAGGCAAGAGATATCCGTGCTGTCCGGGATGAACATTATAAACTGATTTATTATCAGAACAGAAATTACGGGGAGTTTTACGATTTGCAGAATGATCCGTCTGAAAAATATAATTTATGGGATGATCCGGAACTTCAGGTGAGAAAATATGAGATGATGAAACGCCTGCTAAACCGGATGATCGATTTGGGCGAAAATGCGGCGGAGGTATGGAATATCGGTGCGCCGGTGATATAGTCAGACAGGAGAAGAGACGGGAAAGAGAGTGAGCGAGACAGCCGAAATGCGGGAACGGTTCCATCTGTGAACCAGTTTTGCATTTTGGCTGTTTTTCTGTAAAGGGATTTGACAAACATTTTACCATATAGTATTGTTCTTTATAGACATGGCTGTTTAGAGAGATTTCGCAGGACGGAACGGAAGAATAAGGATCCTGTAAGTATGATTCAGAGCGTTAGAGGGTGTGATTATGGAGGAGATATGGGGAGGGCTTCTTGGCAGGAATATCCAGTCAATCAGGCTGAAATGCGGGCTGACGCAGGCGAAGACCGCAGAACGGTTAAAGGACCGTGGAATCGAGATGTCAGGCCGGAAGTTATCTAATATTGAAACCGGACGGAAAAATGTCAGTGTGCGTGAACTGATGGCATTGCAGGAACTGTTTGGTGTCGGTTATGAGGAATTTTTCAGAGAGTGACCGGAAAGTGATTTCTGAAAGTGGGAAACTTTTTGCAGCAGAATATTTTTCCTTGACAGCCGCCAGGGAAAGTTGGATAATCCCGGTAGCGGGAAGCGGATAAAAGGCGGTCAGACAACCGTGGGAGGTCTGGTTTCCTGCCCCATGTTTTCCGCGAAAAAGATTAGTTGGAGGATACAAAACGTGTCTGATTTGAGAACAGAATTTTGCCATCCGTCAGAGGAATTCACACCTGTGCCGTTCTGGTTCTGGAATGATTATCTGACGGAAGAAGAGATCGGGAGGCAGATGGAGGAATTCAAGGCAAAGGGCGTGGACGGATTCGTCATCCACCCAAGGCTGGGAATGCCGGAGGAGATCGGCTATCTGTCGGAGGAATATTTTCATTACGTGACGTTTGCGGTGGAGAAGGCGAAAAAACTTCACATGAAGGTGGTGCTTTATGATGAAGCCATGTACCCATCCGGTTCCTGTCACGGTATGGTGGTGAAGGAGAACGCGGCATATGCTTCAAAAGGACTCTGTAAGCGTCAGGGAAATGAACAGCTGGCGCCAGGGGAAACCATCATCGCCAGTGTAAATCATGACGGAGAAATGTATTACTTTATCGAGACGCCATCCGGCGGTACGATCCGTGGAATCCACTACGGAGAGGATGACGGGGAGCCCAATGCGCCGAAAAGCGCGGATTTGCTGAATCCTGAGGCTGTGTCATGCTTTATCCGCCTGACTCATGAAAAATATTACCACCATTTGAAGGAATACTTTGGAGACACGGTAATCGCCATGTTTACAGATGAGCCAAATATTCTGGGAAGATGTTCGAAGGAAGGACTGATTCCATGGAGCGGCGGTTTATTTGAAGAGTTTGAGGCGCTGGGCGGCACTGCTGAGGATTTATTTTTAATGTTTGCTTATGGGAAAGAGGAGACCGCAAAACATGCGTGGGAGATTTACCGGAAAGTAATCTACGATAGAATGTCGCAGGCTTATTACCGTCAGATTTCCGAATGGTGCATTTCCCATGGAATCGGCATGACCGGCCATCCGGAGAAGAGTACAGATATCGGTTACCTCCAGTACTTCACAATCCCGTGTCAGGACATTGTGTGGCGATTCGTCGCGCCGGAAGAAAATAAGGCTGTCGTGGGCGAGCACAGCACCATGGGAAAATGCAGTTCGGACAGCGCCCGTCACCGTGGAAAACGGCGCAACGGCAACGAGTGCTTCGGCTGCTGCGGCGCGCCGGATGATCCGTACCGTTTTACCCGCGAGGACATGAAATGGTATCTCGACTGGCTGTTCGTTCGGGGCGTCAATATGATTTATCCCCATGCGTTTTACTATTCCCTCCGCGAAAAGAGAAAGGACGAGCGTCCGCCGGAGGTGGGGATGCACAGCGTCTTCTGGGAAGATTACAGGGAGATTTCCGATTATATCAAACGGATGTGCGGCCTTTTGACAGACAGCGTAAACCAGACGGAAATTGCCATTCTCTGCGGTCCGGAAGAATTGTCGTGGCAGGCTGCAAGGCCTCTGTATGAGAATCAGATCGAGTTTAATTACCTGGAAGAAGAACTGCTCTCCGGGTGCCGACTGGAAAATGGTAAAATTTTCATCGCAGAGCAGTGTTACCGTGTGGTCATCACAGCTGCGGCACCGGGACAGGATGCGGAAAGCTTTCTTCAGAAATTCATTTCGCAGGGCGGCACTGTGATTTCGTATCACGACGCAGAATCCGACGAAGCGTATTTAACACAGGTAGAAATGGCCGCGGGCCGCGACTTTATCGTCTGCCCGGCCAGCCCCGATTTAAGGCGCACCCACATAAAGAAAGGCGGAAAAGATTTCTTCCTCGTGACAAATGAAGGAGAAGGCCGGATTGAGGCAAATGTGACAATTCCGGGCGGAAGAATTACTGAAATATGGGATGCGGAAAATGGCCGCATCGAGGAATGCAAAAATCCGGGCGATACCATAGAATCGTTTTGCCTTGAACGGCGCAGGAGCCTGATTCTTGTGGCAGAATTTTAAACAGTTACCGCATGTTCGAAGTCTTGACATCTAAATGATGACACGGTATACTGACTTCTGGTGTTAAATCTGGTGTAAAATGGCAGCCATGTCTGCGGCCAGCCGCTGTTTTGACCATGTAATTTGACCATGAAATGATTTCGGAGGATATGAAAAAGGGTATGGATAAGCTGGCAGGTTATTTAAAACGGACAGGCGGCAGGCGATTCGCGGCGATGCTGGTTGGCAATGTATTTGCAGGGATGGGAATCAGCATTTTCAAACTGTCCAGACTGGGAAATGATCCCTTCAGCGGGATGACAATGGCGCTCTCCGCCTGTGTGGGAATCCCGTACGCGAGATTTCAGGTACTGTTCAATCTCGTACTATTGATGGTGGAAATTCTGCTTGGAAGGGAATATATCGGGGCCGGAACCGTAGTGAACGCGGTATTTCTGGGATATTTTGTTACATTTTTCAACTATGTGTGGAGTGCTTTTGGTATTGTGCCGGCCGTACTCTGGCAGCAGGTGGTGACCGTGCTTATCGGCGTAATTATCTGCAGCTTCGGACTTTCCCTGTATCAGACGTCTGATGCCGGCGTGGCGCCTTACGACAGCCTGGCTCTTATCATGCACAAGCGGCTGCCGAGATTTTCCTATTTCTGGCACCGGATGTTCTGGGATGCTTTAAGCGCGCTGGTCTGCTTTGTGGCAGGCGGTATCATTGGTCTTGGAACCCTTGTCTCAGCGTTTGGCTTCGGGCCGTTCATCCATTTCTTCAATATCCATTTCTCGGAGAAAGTTCTGGGAAAGAAAAAGAAGACAGAAGAGTAAAAAAATAATTGTTTCAGCCGTTTTTCCTGCCCTGGCATAACTGCTTCAAGGCGGGAAAGACGGCTGCTTTTTATTGAAGGCGGTGACCTGTGCGCGGAGCGTGCAGGTTATCGCTTCCTGATTGAAGATGGTGACCTGTGCGCGGAGCGTGCAGGTTATCGTTTATCTGTAACAGTACCGCTCTTTTACGGTTCTATAAAAATGCAACAGAAAACAGAAAAAGAACCAGTTGTCTTCCCCGCCAAAATTTGAGATAATAAGGGAAAATAATGGGAGGTAAGTTCAATGACAGAACAGAAACTATATGAATTGCTGCAGGACATGTCGCTGGAGGAGAAGGCCGCTCAGCTGCTTCAGCTACCTGCGAAGCTGTATGA
>CAUEKH010000043.1 GCA_959018155.1 uncultured Hungatella sp. | reverse complement strand
AAAGTGAGGAAGTAAAATGTTAGATATAATTAATAGTCCAATCGGAGAACGGGTATTTGTGGCGGCCCACAGAGGCAGATTTGGCGGCTGTATTCCGGAGAATACGCTTGCGGCTTTTGACGTGGCGCTCTACGGCGGAGCGGATATTATTGAAACAGATATCACAAAGCTGGCCGACGGGGAATTTGTGCTGTTCCATGATCTGCGTGTGGATCGTATTACAGCGGGGAAAGGGCCAGCGGAAAAATATACGTATCAGGAGCTTCACCAGTTCGAATTAAAGAATTCAATCGGGGAACCAACAATATTTCGGGTGAATACACTGGATGAAATGCTGGCTCATTTAAAAGGAAAGTGTCTGATTAATCTTGACAGGTGCTGGGGTTACTTAGATGAGGTATTTGAACATGTGGTTGCGCATGGTATGGAAAACCAGATTCTGCTGAAAAATCATGTGACCTGTAAAGAGGATATTCACTGGATGAAACGAACCGGTTACCGGCCGGTTTATATCCCAATCATACAGAAAGAATCGGAAATTAACGCACTTTATGAACTGCTTCCGGAAATTGATGTGAAGATAATTGAAATATTTATTGAGAAAGAAGATACTCGTCTCCTTTCTAAAGAATTTGTTGAGGATATGCACAGACGCGGGATAAAGATCTGGGTCAATGCGCTTGATTTGGGAAATAACATGTCGATTAACGGCAATCGTGGAGATAATAAATCTCTGTTGGAAAATCCGGCGGAAGGCTGGGGCTGGTATGTAGAAAAAGGAGTGGATATTATACAGACAGACTGGGTAACAGAACTGGCTGCTTATTTGGAGATGATTGGAAAAAGACAGTAAAGAAAATGAACCGCGTGGAAGGTGGAGTATGACCTTTCCGCGGTTTTTCTTGTGATAGAAAGGGGGATCAGAGTGTAAATGTTATCGTTTCTTTTCCTTACCGTTTATGATATACTGTGTCCAGATCTGTTAGATATCCAGCATCAACCGTATATAAATTTTGACGGAGGCTAATACAATGAACCAGATAATCATGACAATCATGGCCGCCGGTGCCATCCTCGGCGGCATCGACCGAATCATGGGTAACCGCCTGGGATATGGCCAGAAATTTGAAGAGGGATTTCTATATCTTGGCCCTACTGCTTTGTCTATGGTGGGAATCATCTGCCTGGCGCCGCTTATTTCTTCCACGCTGGGGGCGGTGATTGTCCCTCTTTACCAGATGATGGGCGTGGATCCGGCCATGTTCGGCGGAATCTTGGCAATTGATATGGGTGGCTACCAGCTGTCTATGGAACTGGCCCTGGACCCGGTTATGGGGCGGTATGCCGGAATCGTTGTGGCGGCGGTGTTTGGCTGTACAATCGTTTTCGTGATTCCTGTGGGAATGGAAATGATTGAAAAAGAGGATCAGCCGGTTTTTGCCCGCGGTATTATGCTGGGGCTGGCGGCTATGCCGGTGGTATTTCTTGTGGGAGGACTTTTGTGCGGACTGAGTCTGGCGGAGATTATCCACCAGAATCTGCCGGTTTTGATGGTTTCCCTGCTTCTGGCGCTGGGGCTGTTTTACATACCGGTAAAAATGGTGAGAGGATTTGGAATTTTTGCATTTCTCATAAAGGTGCTGATTACTGTTGGTCTGGTGCTTGCCGCGGTTTCTTATATGACCGGGATTACCATTCTGCCGGGGATGGCGCCGATCGAGGAGGCCATGGCGGTGGTGTCCTCCATTGGGGTAGTCCTTTTGGGCAGCCTTCCGGTGACAGAACTGCTGCAGCGGATATTAAAGCGCCCGTGTACCGTGCTGGGGCGCAGAATCGGGCTTGATAATGTCAGCATTCTGGGACTTATGGTCTGTATTGTCAGCGTAATTCCTGTGTTTACGATGCTGAAGGATATGAACCGGAAGGGAAAGCTGGTGAATGTGGCTTACATGGTCAGTATGACAGCCATGCTGGCGGCCCATTTAGGATTCACGGCAGGGACGGAACCGGATATGCTGACAGCGCTTCTGGCGGCGAAAACTGCGGGCGGGGTGACGGCGGTTGTGCTGGCGCTGGCGGTAACAGAGCGTTCCTGTTGACAGAAGCATAATGTCAGAGACTGGAGGGGATTCAAATGGAACAGAACTATGCGTTAGTCAGGACATTTTTGGAAAATCCATCGGCATCGGCCGAGACTTTCTGGGAAAGTCAGGTACTTGTGTGGGTGGATTGGAGAGAGGAAGACGAGTATATTGTTAAGTACTTCAATGCCTGTCTGCCGGAGAAAGACAAAATTGGGTATGAGTGCGTTGACTGTGATAAACCAAGAGGGATTGACATTCTGCTGAAGGGAAAGGGCGTTGACAAGGCAATCCCATACGCCAGTGAACGGCTGGACAGAAACACGACTATCAACGCAATCCAGGAATTTCTGGCACCGGATTATCAGATTCGTCTTTATATAGAATCACTTGGAGGAGACACGCTGGCATTCTGCCTGCTGTCTGTGGGGGAATGGACGCGGTTGGAAGATGAGTATTCGACCAGAACGGTTGCCCGCTATTTTGAGCCGGTGCGGCCGGAATGTTCCCTGTTTTAAAATGAGGTAAGTATGAGGGGAGGTATCTATCCCCCCCCTCTATTCCGCCATGTATGACAACTGATTAGCGGCGCTTTTTCTATTTTTTCCATAATAATTGATTTCACATGGCATGATTCAGGCCTGATAAATCAGTGAAAAACAACTTGTTCACTCTATGGTACAAGTGCTACTTTTATAGTATAATATAAATCAGTGACAGGAGGATTTCACAATGGAGAGAAAAGCATACAAGTTCTGGTTTGCGACGGGTTCCCAGGACTTATACGGGGATGAGTGTTTAAGAAAGGTGGCGGAGCATTCCAGAATCATCGTGGAGGGCCTGAATCAGTCAGGGCTTCTGCCGTACGAAGTGGTATGGAAGCCGACCTTAATCGACAATACTTCCATCCGCGCTTTATTTAATGAGGCAAACAGCGATTCAGACTGTGCGGGCGTAATCACATGGATGCACACGTTTTCGCCGGCAAAATCCTGGATTTTGGGCCTTTCGGAGTACAGAAAGCCGCTGCTGCATTTACATACCCAGTTTAATCGGGAGATTCCTTACGATACCATTGATATGGATTTCATGAATGAGAACCAGTCGGCTCACGGTGACAGGGAATTCGGCCATATGGTGACGAGAATGGGAATCGAGAGAAAGGTGATCGTTGGCTTCTGGGATGACAAAAATGTTCAGGAACGGATTGGTTCCTGGATGAGAACGGCCATCGGAATTATGGAGAGCAGCCATATCCGTGTTGTGCGTGTGGCGGACAATATGAGAAATGTGGCCGTGACAGAGGGGGACAAGGTTGAGGCCCAGATGAAGTTCGGCTGGGAAATCGACGCTTATCCGGTCAATGAGATCGCAGAGTACGTGGAAAATGTCGCTGCGGGAGATGTGAGCGCCCTGGTGGAAGAGTATTACGATAAGTATGACATTTTGCTGGAAGGCAGGGATCCGGAGGAATTTAAGCGCCATGCGGCGGTACAGGCCCAGATTGAACTGGGATTTGAAAAATTCCTGGTGGAGAAGGATTACCAGGCGATTGTGACTCATTTTGGCGACCTGGGTTCGTTAAAGCAGCTTCCGGGACTGGCGATTCAGAGACTGATGGAAAAGGGATATGGATTCGGCGGTGAGGGCGACTGGAAGACGGCGGCCATGGTGCGTCTGATGAAGATTATGGCAGGCGGCGTGGAGGGGGCCAAAGGAACCTCCTTTATGGAAGACTATACGTATAATCTGGTGCCGGGGAAAGAAGGCATTTTACAGGCGCATATGCTTGAGGTGTGTCCGTCTATTGCGGATGGAAAAATCGGCATTAAGGTATGCCCGCTTTCCATGGGCGACAGAGAAGACCCGGCGCGTCTCGTATTTACGGCAAAGGAAGGGAAGGCGGTTGCCACCTCTCTCATTGATCTCGGTACGAGATTCCGCCTGATTATCAACACGGTAAATTGCAGGAAGGTGGAGAAACCGATGCCGAAGCTTCCGGTTGCCACAGCTTTCTGGACACCGGAGCCGAGTCTGGCAACTGGAGCCGAAGCCTGGATTTTAGCGGGCGGCGCTCACCATACGGCATTTTCTTACGATCTGACCGCAGAGCAGATGGGAGACTGGGCCGCTGCTATGGGTATCGAGGCTGTGTTCATTGATGAAGATACCACAATCAGAAATTTCAAAAATGAACTGAGATGGAATGCAGTGGCATATCGGTAACATGAAGTTAAAAATAATAACAGAAAGCATGAAATATTATAGATAAAGGGGTGCAGAGAATGAGCGATATTGCAAATGCTATCCGCGAAGGACGGACATTTCTGGGAATCGAACTGGGGTCTACGCGTATCAAAGCGGTTCTGACAGACGAGAGGCACAAAACGATTGCGGTGGGAAACCACGACTGGGAGAACCGGTTTGTAGATAATATCTGGACGTATACGCTGGAGGATATCTGGGAAGGCGTAGAGGGCTGCTACCGGAGCATGGCCCGGGAGGTAAAGGAGAAATACGGTGAGACGGTGACGACGGTCGGGGCCATTGGATTCTCGGCTATGATGCACGGTTATATGGCATTTAATAAGGAGGGGGAGATCCTCGTTCCCTTCCGTACCTGGAGAAATACGATGACCGGGGAAGCGTCTGAAAAGCTTACTGAGCTGTTCCAGTACAACATTCCACAGCGATGGAGTATTGCTCATTTATATCAGGCCATTCTGAAAAAAGAAGCGCATGTGAAGGAGATTGATTACCTCGTGACGCTGGAGGGATATGTCCACTGGAAACTGACCGGCAGAAAGGTGCTTGGCATCGGAGACTGTGCGGGAATGTTCCCGATTGACAGCGCGAAGAAGGATTTTAACGAGGAGATGATAGAGAAGTTTGACGCTCTTGTGGCGGGGGAGAATTTCCCATGGAAGCTGCGCGATATCCTTCCGACGGTATTAACCGCGGGAACGGAGGCGGGGACGCTGACGGCCGAGGGGGCGAAGCTTCTCGACCCCAGCGGAAATCTGCAGCCGGGAATTCCCATGTGTCCGCCGGAGGGAGACGCGGGAACGGGAATGGTGGCGACTAACAGTGTGGCGAGACGTACCGGAAATGTGTCGGCAGGTACCAGCGTCTTTGCCATGGTAGTCATGGAAAAGGACTTAAAGAAGGTTCATCCGGAGATTGACCTGGTGACGACGCCGGCAGGCGATCCGGTGGCTATGGTTCACTGCAATAACTGTACGTCGGATTTGAATGCCTGGGTCGATTTGTTCGAAGAATTTGCGGAAAGCTTTGGGATGAAGGTGGACAGAAATGAACTGTTTGCCACACTCTATCACAAGGCTTTAGAAGGCGACAGCGACTGCGGCGGCCTGCTGGCTTACAATTATTTTTCCGGTGAGCACATCACTCATTTTGAGGCGGGGCGTCCGCTCTTTGTGCGTCTTCCGGACAGTAAGTTCAACCTGGCAAACTTCATGAGAGTACATTTATTTACCTCTCTGGGAGCACTGAAGACGGGAATGGATATCCTGTTTAAGGAAGAGGATGTGAAGCTGGATAAACTTTTAGGACACGGCGGCCTGTTTAAGACGAAGGGCGTGGGCCAGAAAATTATGGCCGCGGCAGTCAATGTGCCGGTGACAGTTATGGAAACAGCCGGCGAGGGCGGCGCCTGGGGCGTGGCAATTCTGGCGGCTTATATGATGTACCGGAAAAATGGCGGCGCAGAGACTCTCGACGAATATCTCGACAAGCAGGTATTTGCAGGCGAAGAGGGGACTACCCTGGAGCCTGACGAGGCAGATGTAAAGGGATTCGACGCGTTTATGGAGCGGTATGCAGAAGGGCTGGCTATCGAGAAGGCGGCTGTGGAGCATTTGGCGGAATAAACGTGACGCGAATGATGCGATATGAAATAATCATGATAGGAAAATGGCGCAGTCATGTCATGAAAATGATATGGAAATACCACAACAGGAGGACGACATCATGGAAGGAAGGGAGAATCCCCCTTACGTCCTGGCAACAGAGGGAAAAACGAAATATTTTTTGCTGATGGAGGAACTGAAGGAAGATATCATTTCGGGAAAATTGAAGCCGGGAGATAAGCTGCCTTCCGAAAATGAACTGTCGGCCTCCTGTCATGTGAGCCGCCATACAGTCAGAAAAGCGCTCTCGATTCTGGAGCAGGAAGGCTTTGTGGAGGCGGAGCACGGGCGCGGGACCTTTGTATCGAGAAAAGCAGGAAATAGGAAGGGATCGGGAAATATCGCGGTCGTTACCACTTATCTGTCCGATTATATTTTTCCCAGGCTGATTTCCGGGATTGACCGGGTGATGACTGCAAACGGGTACAGTATCATTTTAAAGAACACGGGAAACAGCCGGGTGAGGGAAAGCAAGTGCCTCGAAGAAATTCTGGAAAAAGATGTGGATGGCCTGATTATTGAGCCGAGCAAGAGCGAGATCATATGCGGCCATAAAAATCTCTATGACAAGCTGGATTTTTACCAGATTCCCTACGTTTTTATTCAGGGATATTACGCCCAGATGAAGAACAAGCCCCACATTCTGATGGACGACTGCAGAGGCGGTTACCTTGTCACGAAGTATTTGATTGATTTGGGACATCGCCACATTGTAGGGATCTTCAAGGCGGATGACAGCCAGGGAAAGGAACGCCATAAAGGGTATGTGAAGGCTCTTCAGGAGGCGGGATTTCCCTATGAGCCGGACATGGTGATCTGGTTCCACACCGAGGACTGGGCAGTGAAGCCGGCCAAGGTCATGAAGCTTATGGTGGACTCGGGGACTGCCATAGACGGCGTTGTCTGCTATAATGACCAGATTGCGCTGGAGGTAATCAAGGCGCTGGCAAAGAAGGGCCTAAAGGTGCCGGAGGATATCTCAGTTACCGGGTATGACAATTCCTTTATCGCGGAAAATGGCATGGTGAAGCTGACGACCATCGCCCACCCGCAGGAAGAACTGGGGGCCATGGCGGCGGAACTTCTGCTGGAGAAGATACGCAGGATTCCGGATGAGGAGAGCCGGGTGGAACGGGTGCTGAAACCGGAACTGATTGTGCGGGAATCGTGCAGGAAACGTTAGAGTGGTGATGTGAGAGGACTGTTATTTCTGATAAAAATTCAACAAACCGCCTGCCCCATCCCGCCACGACGGTGCAGGCGTTTTGCGTCTTCTTACAACTTCTTACGCGGTCTGTTCCGCTTTCTTTTTATCCTCTGGCAACCGCCTCCCAATATAGATCACGCACCCCACAATCAGACTTCCCGACAGCGCAAAAAGCATCTGCATCCCCGTGATGGTGAGTGAGCCCAATTTCAGCGAAGGCAGCACCTTCAGCAGCGCCGCGCCTAAAAGCGTGGCAAAAAATCCGCATAGTCCCGCATAGGACGAATTGGCGCTGACATAGAGAACCCGCTTTTCCGAAGGGGCAAACTGGTACTGAATGTTGAACACTGCGATTGCGATTCCGCCCCAGGCCGCACCGGATAAAGCCTGAAGGAGGGGCTGAAGCACCATGTAAGTATCCTTCGTCATGAACAGCCAGGAAAAATGGACCATACCCAGCAGGCACATGGAACATTTGGCGGCCTTCAGCCAGGAGGTTGCGTCTGCGAACCGTCCCCAGGCGTAGGCGGCGAATACCCTCACAGTGGAAGAAATCAGCCCTAAAAATGTGATATACGTATAATCCAGCTTAAGCCCCGTCACCATGTATACACTGAAAAATGGTCCCGCCACCTGGAGCGCTAAGTTCCAGAACATATAGAGCAGAATGATTTTCCGGTATTCCTTATCAAGAAATGGTTCTGTTATCACAGCTTTCAGACTCTGCCGGTGCGGTTTTACCGCCGGTTCCTTTATCGAAGACAGACACCAGAAATCGGTAAATGCCACAGACAGCACCACCAGCCCGACGATGTAATACCCTAAAAGGTCCTGATGGCCAGCGCGGAACCAGTCGAGGATCCGCCCCATGATGAGGCTTAAGATGGTGGTAAAGCCAAAGGCAAATGCGTCCTTTTTACCGAGATAGTTTCCACGGATGCTGTCAGGAACCAGCGAGAGCAGCCAGTTTCCGGTTCCCGTGCCGATAAATGCGCCGAAGCAGTGGGCAACCGCATAAATGGCAATGACAGCCGCCAGCCGTCCGGCCGTTTCCTTTACGAACAGCGGGATAAAGAAAATGGAGGAGAGAAGCAGCCTGTGAATCAGGGCAAACGCTGCAATCAGGAACTTCCTGCGGCTGATATTTTCAAGGATGATAGAGGAAAACATCTGCAGGGTACAGAGAAGCACGGGAATGGAACCGATGATACCATTGACGGAATCATCGGCACCTAAATACCCTGCGTAGCCGGATAAGAATGCCCCGGTCGTCAGGGTGACAATGCCGTTGGCACAGCAGCCCTCCGCGATAAAGAGATTCCTGCCTCTGGCATAATCCGCCGCCTTTAAAGGGCCTTCACAGAAATAGGTGCGGGATACCAATTGTTTTAAATGCAATACTGTAACCATATGTCATATTTCCTCTTTTCAAATATTCATATTTCTGTTATTCTAAATAAAACTATGGGAAACGGACGGTCATTTTCCACTGGATAAAGACGCGACGGAACCGTATCTTCCTCTATCTTGCCAGTTTGAGGCGGGTTATACAAGAGGAAAAAGAAGAGATTAACTGGAGGATTCCGACTAATCATTGTTGACAGATGGGAGAGGGAAATGGAACATTTTTTACATTTGAAGGCAGTTCTGCCTGTGCGGGCGCTCAATGCCGGGTATCTCGTGACAAAAGGGGAGGGACGTCACGCGGACAGAACGATCGATACCTTTGAAATTATCTACGTGACCAATGGGTGTCTGGGGATATTTGAGGAAGACGTGGAGTATAATGTGGAAAAAGGGGAGGCGTTAATTCTGTTCCCGGGACGCCATCACGGCGGTACCAGAGATTTTGACGCGGATCTGACTTTTTACTGGCTTCATTTTGATATCGAGGAGGAGGCGGCAAGGACCGGACGCGATATCATGTCCCTGCCGCAGCTGATCAGACTTGCGAAACCGGAATCATTTGAAGAACTGTTCAGGCGGTTTATCCGGCGTCAGAATGTCTGCCGCGATGACAGGACTCTCCTTAACATGATTCTTCTGGAAATTCTCTGCGAACTGTCGGATTCTTTATCCCCCTTGGAGGTCAGCGGACAGAAGGTCCTTCTGGCCAACCAGGCCGCGAAATATATCCGGGAACACTTAAAAGCCCCGCTGTCCGCGTCCATGGTGGCGGAGCAGCTGGAGTGTAATCCCGATTATTTAGGACGGGTATTCCATGCGGTTTACGGGAGAAATTTAACGGACGCCATCCATGAGTCGAGAATCAACCGGGCCTGCCGCCTGCTGATAGAGACGAATCTGACAGGGAGTGAGGTGGCGTATGAGTGCGGGTATACGGACGTTGATTATTTCCGGAAGATATTTAAGAAGTATATGGGAGTGACTGCGAAGGAGTACCGGCAGGCTTACTGCCTGGTGCTGCGGGAGGAGTAGGCTTTTGAGAAATGTGTGGCGGCAGGAAAGGCAATAGATTCCAGGTCTTTTCTGCTGCTGGTTCGTAGAAAGAAATAAGCGGGCTTATTGGACATGAGATTAGCATGTTCCATAAGTCCGCTTATTTTGGTAGGTAAGTGGCTGACGTTCTAAACGATTTCCCCTTCCCAGGTCATCGAAGCGTCTGAATCCGTTTCACATAAATCCGTCTGAACAGTATGGTAGTCATCACCATAGAAATAATCTCAGACAGCGGGAACGCGTACCAGACGGCGTGGAGTCCGAACAGTTCGGCGAACGCGTAGGCCAGAGGCAGGATGCAGACTAACTGTCTTGCCACAGAGACAACGAGGCTGTAGACGCCATTTCCCAGCGCCTGGAAGACAGAGCCAACGACGATGCAGTAGCCGGCGAATAAAAAGCTTAAGCTGATGAGACGCAGTGCCGGGACGCCGATTTCCAGCATGTGATCGGAAGCGTCGAACATCATGAGAAGCTGAGCCGGGAAGACCTGGAAGATGATAAGGCCCACCAGCATGATGGAGACTGCGGCGATTACACTGGTGCGGACAGTCTTCATGATACGGTCCTTGTGGCGTGCGCCGTAATTGTAGGCCACAATCGGCACCAGGGCGTTGTTCATACCGAATACCGGCATGAAAATGAAACTCTGGAGTTTGAAATAGATACCGAATACGGAAACGGCTGTCTCGGAGAACATCAGCAGAATCTTGTTGACGCCAAAGGTCATGACGGAACTGATGGACTGCATGATGATTGACGGAAGCCCGACGCGGTAAATCTCCAGGATGGTGCGCCCGTCCGGCCGGAAGCCCTTCATACTCATATCGACATCAGGGTTTTTCGTGATGTTGTAATACAGGAGAAGGAGCATGGCCACAATCTGGCCGGTGACCGTTGCCACCGCGGCGCCCATGATTCCCATCCGCGGGAAACCGAGCAGACCGAAAATCATGATCGGATCCAGGACAATATTGATAATAGCGCCGAGTCCCTGGGTAATCATGTTGTAGATGGTGCGGCCTGTGGACTGCATGATTCTCTCCAGCGCGATTTCTAAGAAAATCCCGAAGGAGAAAATGGAGCAGATCGACAGATACGTCGTACCCTGGTCAATGATTTCCTGGTTGGAAGTCTGAATTGTGAAGTACGTTCTGGCGAAGAAAATGCCGAATACGGCGAACACAAGGTAGCTTAAAAAGAATACGAAAAGTCCGTTGACAGCCGTTAAATTGGCACTCTCCTGATTCTTTTCTCCGAGAGAACGCGACAGAAGCGCGTTGACTCCGACGCCAGTTCCGACGGAAACGGCGATGATTAAGTTCTGTACCGGGAACGCGAGAGAAACAGCAGCCAGCGCGGTTTCTCCGATTTGCGCCACGAAAATGCTGTCGATGACATTATATAAGGCCTGTACAAGCATAGAGATAATCATGGGCATGGACATGGTAAATAGTAATTTGTTGACCGGCATGACACCCATTTTGTTCTCAGCCGGCGCAGTGTTGTCTTTTGTTACAGACATAAAAAAAGCCCTCCTAATCAATTAGTAAGCGTGCACATTATTGTAACCTTTTAGGGAGGGAATGTCAACAATCGGAAAATCTTTTGTGAAAAATAAATATTGCATGGGGAAATCGTTTGTGATATTATATACGCAATTCATCGTACGAAAACATGAATTCAGAGAACAACCGGGCCCGGTTGAAGAATCACGAATATATGATGAAGAACAATCCTTAAAATAAAGCTGAGAAAGGCTGAGAAGGAGACTCTGACCTAAGAAACTTGACAGGAAGAGGGCGTCACCGACTGAGAGCGCCGTCATGAGGGACCGGGTTAAGGGAACACTCCGGAGCCGATATGCCGAAGCGGCCATTAAAAGGC
>CAUEKH010000042.1 GCA_959018155.1 uncultured Hungatella sp. | reverse complement strand
TCTTTTATGAATCCTCAAAAAGCCTTTCTCCCGTGTCTGCTCATCTATAACGCTGATGCGCCCGGTGAAGGTGTAATCCCCCTGCCTTGATGACACGTGGATCGACCGGATATCCGACTCAAAATAGAAGATATCTTCCATGGATATGGCGGTGGTCCCGTTCTTGCTGGGAAATGTATAATACGCCTCTTTCTTTTTATCGATTGAGGCAAAGATATTCTTCAGCACCTTGAAAAAATCGGGTTTTGATAAGGGTTTTACAATATAGCGCGCCGCGTTGACTTTATACCCGTCGATGGCATACTCCACAGTGGCGGTTACGATGAGGATGATCACGTCCTCGTCGATTTTGCGTATCTTTAAGGCGGCTTCAATTCCATTTAAGCGGTCCATGATCATGTCGAGTATGATTAGATCGAACTGTCCCCTTTTCTTATAAGCGTTTACCAGTTCCACGCCGTTGTGAAACGCGGTCAGTTCCATGGGGTGATGGATTCCGGCTTCTTCTAAATACTCTTTTAGCTGTAATAAATCCGCGGGGTTATCATCGCAGATTGCAACCTGATACATAAGCCTCCTCCTTCCTTCTGCCCGGTGTCGAAATATGTCCGGGCCATGTGCCGTTTTTGACATGTAAAATGCCTTTTATGCACAGCGCATTGACTATAAAATCATAAGAGTTAAAATGTGATTTGTCAAGTGACAGATACCCCGGAAATCCGGATTTTTCGGGGCTGCACAGAAAATTTAACATACAGAAAGTTAGGGGGTATATCTCTATGTCTGGTTCCACACAGAAAGGACCGGAGGGAGCGGGAATGCAGAAGACCTTATCCATCTGGAACTACTTCACGATTGGTTTTGGCGCAATTATTGGAACGGGCTGGGTACTGCTGGTTGGCGACTGGATGATTATCGGCGGCGGTCCGATTGCGGCAATCATTGCGTTCTTAATCGGAGCCGTGTTCTTACTTCCCATTGGCGCGGTATTTGGCGAGCTGACGGCAGCGATACCGATTTCGGGAGGAATTGTTGAGTACGTTGACAGGACCTTTGGAAAAAATGTTTCGTACATAACGGGCTGGTTTTTAGCCCTGGGAAATGGAATCCTCTGTCCATGGGAAGCGATTGCGATTTCCACACTCGTCTCCGATATGTTCGGCGATCTGATTCCGATTCTCCGTTCCGTGAAGCTTTACACGATTATGGGCGCGGATGTCTATCTGTTCCCGACTATCATTGCTCTTGGTTTTGCGTGCTACGTTATTTTCTTAAATTTTAAGGGCGCAAGTTCCGCGGCAAAGTTACAGGCGTTTTTAACGAAAGCGCTTCTCGGCGGTATGCTTCTGGCCATGGCTATTTCCTTTGTAAAGGGCGGCCCTCACAATATTCTGCCGTCATTTGAGCAGGTGGATGGCGCGGGTTCCTCAACCAGCGCGACCAACATGTTTGCCGGTATTATTTCCGTCCTTGTTATGACACCGTTCTTCTATGCCGGGTTTGATACCATCCCGCAGCAGGCGGAAGAGGCGGCGGAAGGTCTGGACTGGAATAAATTCGGCAAGGTAATCAGTATGGCGCTGCTGGCTGCCGGCGGCTTCTATATGATTTGTATTTACTCGTTTGGCACCATCATTCCGTGGACCGATTTCGTGAAGAGTTCCGTACCGGCCCTGGCATGTTTGAAGAATATCAACATGATTCTCTACGTGGTTATGCTTGTAATCGCCACACTGGGCCCGATGGGTCCGATGAACTCCTTCTATGGGGCGACCAGCCGTATCATGCTGGCGATGGGGCGTAAGGGTCAGCTTCCGGAGAAATTCGCGGAGATTGACTCAGCAACAGGCGCGCCAAAGATGGCAAATACCCTGCTGGCCTGCTTAACCCTTGTGGGACCGTTCCTCGGAAAGAAGATGCTCGTTCCGCTTACCAATGTTTCCGCTCTGGCATTTATTTTCTCCTGCACCATGGTCAGCTTTGCGTGTCTGCGGATGAGAACGACAGAGCCGGATTTACCGAGACCGTATAAGGTTCCGGGCGGCAAGCTGGGAATCGGCGCTGCCTGCCTGGCAGGTTCCATTATCATCGCTCTGATGGTAGTGCCAATGAGCCCCGCCGCATTAAAGCCGGTAGAGTGGCTGATTGTAGTCGGCTGGCTGGTGGTTGGCCTTATCTTTAAAATGTTTACAAAGAAAAAATAACATAACTAAAAGTATCAAACAAATTAAGGAGGTTTTATCATGAAACAGGAATTAAAGAAAACCGCTTTTGTCGGCGGCCTCTTGATTGACGGTACCGGAAAAGAACCGGTAAAGGATTCTCTCGTTCTGGTAGAAGACGGAAAGATCGCTTACGCCGGAGCCGGTAAAGAAGTAGGACCAGAGTATGATGTGGTTGATATTTCCGGCAAAACCATTATGCCAGGTTTAATTGACACCCATCTTCATTTTTCAGGAAACTTAACAGACGATGACAGCGACTGGGTATTAGAGAGTGTAGAGCAGAAAGCTGTTGTAGCGGTTCAGCAGGCTCATGAGTGTCTGGAAACCGGTCTTACTACCGTTGGTGAGATTGGCCGTACCGGTCTTGCAATCCGTGATATGGTAGAAGCAGGCGTTATGGAAGGACCGCGTGTCGTAGGTACAGGACTTGGCTTCTGCCGTACAGCAGGCCATGGCGATTCCCACAAGCTGTTAAGAGAGCACAACGATCTGGGCCATCCGTGGGCAGAGCGCATCGACGGACCGTGGGATTTACGCAAGGCTGTCAGAAGAAGACTGCGTGACAACCCTGACGCAATCAAAATCTGGGCTACCGGCGGCGGCATCTGGCGCTGGGATCAGAAACTCGACCAGCACTACTGCATGGAAGAAATCCAGGCCGTTGTTGACGAGTGTAACATGGTTGGAATCCCGGTATGGGCTCACTGTGAAGGCTTTGGCGGCGCGTTAGACTGTGCAAAAGCAGGCGTTCACTTAATTATCCACGGCCAGGCATTAAACGATGAGTGCCTCGATATCATGGCTGAAAAAGGAATCTATTTCTGCCCGACCATCCAGTTCTTACATGAGTGGTTCAAGACATATCCGCCGACATACGTACCGGAAATCCATGACAAGTTCCCGGGCAAGGATGTTGTTGAGAAAGAGTTAAACCGTGTCTATGCCAACTTAAGAAGAGCCAAAGAGAAAGGAATCGGCTTAACCATCGGTTCTGACTCCTTCTGCTCCAGCTTGACACCTTACGGCTACACCGCTATGGGCGAGATGTACTCCTTCGTAGAGTGCGCCGGCATCAGCGAGATGGATACCATCGTGGCAGCTACCAAGGTAGGCGCTGAAATGCTGAAGGTTGACGATATCACCGGTACTCTGGAGACAGGTAAGAGCGCTGATTTACTGGTTATCGAAGGCAATCCGCTGGATAACATCAGAAATATCTGTGTTGAAAATATGAAAGTTATCATGAAGGAAGGCCGTTTCGTGACACGCCACTAAGACTGAGAATAAAAATAAGCTGAGGCGTGACGCGGGATGAAGGTCCTGACGGAAGAAGATACATATAAATAAAAACGCCGCTGTGCAGACGAATCCGCTGATGAGTGAAGAGGGTTCGGGGGCATGGCGGCGTTTTTATATGGGAATAATTTGAAACCGAATTCATTGACTTGACAAGTTCCCGTCCTATGTATCAGAATAGAGTAAAATGTCGTTCTGATAAAATTAAGGGGGAGTGGCAGCAGAATGGAATACAGGATAGTGATACTTGATGATGAAAAAGAAATCAGCGGTGGTTTTGCCATGTTCTTTCCGTGGAAATCCCTGGGATTTTCCGTGGCAGCCCAGTTTACGGATGCTAGAAGCGCTTTGGAGTTTTTTAGTCGGGAGGAGGCGGATATCCTGATATCTGACGTCAGAATGCCGGGGATGGATGGCCTTCAGATGGCGGAAGAACTGAGGCGGATGAAGCTGCCTCATCCGCCTAAAATTGTCTTTTTCAGCGCATATGATGAGTTTAAATACGCCCAGAAGGCTATGGACTGCGGTGCAGTGAAATACATATTGAAAACGACACCTTATGATGAACTGGTAGCGATTTTTAAGGAATTGAAGGAGCTTCTTGACGGAGAAACAGGAACTGCTTCGGTGAGTATACCAGAAAGCGGACTGTCAGAGCCGGACAGGAGTATGTCATCTGATTTGGAATGTGGAAATACAAATACAGGGCGGGCGGGGGATGGAGAAGTGGAACGCAGAACCCGTGCCGTGATATCAGGCAGCTTAGATGGTGAGCGCAGACCGGATATACGGGAAGAATTTCAGGATGATAAGATTCTTACTGTTATGAAACAGTATATAGACGCCCATTTAGAGAGTGTCAGCCTCGATGTGCTTGCAGAGCAGGTCTATATGAGTCCGGCCTATGTGAGCCGCTATTTTAAACAGAAGACGGGACAGAATTTCCAGGAATATTTAATAGCGAAGCGCATGGAAAGGGCGGCGGCATTGCTGGAGGATTTGCGGTATCAGATTGGAGATGTCAGTGAAATGGTAGGGTACAGAAACCCATTTAATTTCTCCAGAACCTTTAAGAAATACTATGGTGTAAACCCAAGAGAATACCGGGTCAGAAGGCCGGATTTTCACACTGCTGAGAACCATGGGGGGAGGAAATAGGATGAAGAGAAAATTTTTCCTTCGGAATTTCCTTTTTGTGGCGTTTCCGGCCATTCTGGTTGCTGTGCTTTTAGGCGCTATGGCGGTCTATTTAACGATTGATTCCACAAAGGATGAGATAACCCGCAATCAGGATCAGAAGCTGAATCAGATTAAAGATAATTTAGAGGTGATTTTCAGCGATGCAGATGCTCAAAGCCTTAATTACAGCACATATCCCTATGTGATTGGACAGTTAAAGCTGCTTCTTGAAAATGGATTTCAGGATAAGGAATACCTCGATATTAATAAAATGTTCCGCCCTTTTGTGGATTCTTCCGTGAATTCGAAGCCGTTCCTGCATTCCATCTATATCTATATCAACAATCAGAAAGGTAATTTCTTCGCCTCTGGCGTTGGACTTGCTAATTCTGCAAACCACAGGGATACGGAATGGATGGACGAGATAGCCGGTCAGGATGATACGCGCAAGCAATGGCTGGAAGTGCGTACAACCAGCGCTTATCAGAAATCCAACTATGATGTGGAGGTGCTGACGCTCTATAAACGTCTGTATTCACCAGGGGTGGAAAAGCCGGTAGGGACGCTGCTTATGAATATCAGGAAGGATTATCTGGAAGAACTTTTCCGAAACAATCTGGAGATGGAGGGTCAGACCATTTTAATGGAAAACCAGGATGGAATTCTGGTTCAGGCAGGCGCGCCCGTTGCCCTTGCTGATTCAGGTGGGAGTGCAGAAGAACAATATTTTATTACAGAACTGGACAGCCCGGGATATGGCGTAAAATTTATTGCAATGACTCCGAAGTATGCCCTGCTCCGGCGCGCGTCGGGACTTGTTAAAGTAGTCGGATTTGCTATCTTTCTGTCACTCGCTCTGGGTATCTGGACCGCATTTCTTACGACGAGGCATAATGCGCGCAATGTGAAACGGGTGACAGATATCCTGGATGCGGCGAAACGGGGGGAGAGCCTCCCTGAGATGGAAAATCATGTTCAGGATGAGTACAGCTACATTGTCGAAAATATTGTTAAGAATTTCGTGGAGAAGAATTATCTGCAGATGCAGCTGGCAGAGAAAAACTATAAGCTGGAGAGCATGTATTACTATTTCCTTCAATCCCAGCTAAATCCTCATTTTCTGTTTAATACCCTGAAAAATATTTTCTGGAAGACTGTGCGTCTTACAGGAAGCCAGAATGAAGCCAGCCGAATGATCGATTTGCTGACAACACTCCTCTACTATGCCCTTGTCCAGCCGGATAAATTTGTGATGATCTCAGAGGAAATCAAGATGACCAACTGCTATCTGGAAATCCAGCAGCTTCGGTTTGATTCTAAGTTTAAGGTAACATGGAAGTGTGGTCCGGAAATTCAGAGCATGAAAATCATAAAATTTATTCTGCAGCCTCTGGTGGAAAACAGTGTATCCCATGGCTTCGAACAGACCGAAACAGACGGTGAAATTGATATTACTGTAAGAATGGACGGAGGCGCGCTGTATTTTGCGGTTGCCGACAATGGAAAGGGCTTTACGGCTGACAGGCTGGAAATAATTAAAAGCCGGCTGAAACAGGAGGATACTCCGGAGGAAGGGATTGGGCTGTATAATTTAAATCGGCGTCTGACGCTTACGTACGGTGAAAAAGCAGCACTGGCAATAGAGAGTTCGCCAGGTTGTGGCACAGTCGTCTCATTTTCGATTCCTGTGGAGAACAAAAAATGATAGGTTTTTGCAAATCAGGAAAGAAAGTAAAAAAATGAGAGCAAACAATGAAAGAAAAAAGCAACCTGAATATATACAATGTGCACAATGAAGATGATAAAATGATGACATAGCAAAGCACAATTCACAGGAGGTAAATGAGATATGAGGAAAAGAAGTATATGGATGGTTGCAGCTCTTACCATGGCTCTCCTCTGCGGCTGTGGGGCAGGCGCCGGGGACAGCACGACAGCAGGAACGACAGCGCAGGCTGATTCCAAAGAAGAGACAGCAGCGGATTCCAAAGGGGAAACCACGGAGGCCTCAACAAAGGGAAGTGAAGAAGAGCCGGTTACTCTCCGATTTGCGTGGTGGGGTTCTGATGCCAGACATGAGGCTACCTTAAAGGCAATTGAGAGGTACTGTGAACTTCATCCAAATGTTACCATTGAAGGGGAATATCAGGGTTACGACGGCTATTTACAGAAGCTGTCCACGCAGATGGCAGGAAAGACAGAACCGGATTTACTGCAGCTTGATTATATCTGGTATCCGGAACTGAAGGCCCAGGGAGATATTTTTGTCGATTTAAGTCAGATGCCGGGTGTGGATTTATCTGTTTACTCAGAAAGCGTTTTAGAAGATTACTGCAGTATTGACGGGAAAGTGATTTCACTTCCTATGGGAAGTACCGGTGTGGGTGTACTCATGAATAAAGAATTCTTCGATAAGCACGGCCTTTCGGTAGATACAGAATGGACCTGGAATAAGATTATTGAAGAGGGTTCCAGAATCCATGCTGAGGCTTCAAATGATTACCTGCTTTCTATCGAATCCAGCAGTCTGAGCGGATTTATTTTAGACAGCTATATTTACTCCAAGACAGGCAATTACGTGGTAAATGAGGCGCAGGACAAGGTAATCGCTTCAAAAGAGGATTTGACAGAGGCATTCCAGGTTATGAAAGAATTGTTTGATTCCGGCGCGGCTCAGCCTCTCGGTGAGGCAAGTCTGTTTAAGGGGCAGCAGGAGCAGAATCCGAAATGGATTAATGCAGAAATGGGAATGACGATTGATAATGCTGCCACTATAGGAAAATATAAGGCGGCACTGGCAGAAGGCAGCTTTGCGGCCGGCAGACCTCCATATGTAGAGGGCGGAAATAATCAGTCAATCCGGTTTAAGCCGTCTATGGTTTTAGCTGTCAGCAACCGTTCTAAACATGCAGAGGTGGCCGCTGATTTTGCCAACTGGATGATGACAGACACAGAGGCCGTGAGAATCCTGGGAACACAGCGTTCTATCCCGACCTCAGAGGCAGCGTTAAAAATTCTTCAGGAAAATAATGAAGTAGATCCGGATGTCGCTTATCTTTGTGAAGAGACATTAAAAGACCCGGCGCCGCCGGAACCGCTGGTAATCAGCAACACAGAAGTCAGTGACGCGATGATGGATATTTGTGAGCAGCTCATTTACGACCGTCTGACACCGGAACAGGCAGCAGAACAGTTCATTACCGATATTCAGGCAAAACTCGATAAACTGGCCATTGAATAGTAAAACAGATTCCATTAATAAAATAGAGGGATGTGGTGCGCAAAAACTGTGTCCCTCTGTTTTTTTGACCATTTTGGGTTGTCTGACAGTGAAAATGAGGTGTTTGAAATGAAAAAGAAAACCATAAAACGCCGTGAGTACATGGGATTTGTCTATATCATGCCCTGGCTCATCGGCTTCTTAATCTTCCAGCTTTATCCTCTGGCGGCATCGTTTTTTTATTCCTTTACAGATTTCAGCATAACAAACCAGCCTTCTTTTATCGGGATTAAAAACTATATGGAAATGTTTCTGGAAGATACCATGTTTTTTAAATCCATCGGAACAACGTTAAAGTATGTTGTGATATCGGTTCCGCTGAAGCTGACGACCGCTTTGCTGGTAGCTGTGGCTCTGAGTCAGAAAATTAAAGGAATCAATCTTTACCGGACGATTTACTATATTCCGTCAATTTTTGGAGGAAGTGTGGCAATCTCTATTCTTTGGAGGTTTTTATTTATGGACGGGGGGCTGATTAACCGTGCACTCCAGATGATCCATCTGCCGTCGGTGGCCTGGCTGTCCAGTCCCAGCACTGCTCTTCTGACATTAAGCCTTCTGAGCGTATGGCAGTTTGGCTCTTCCATGATCCTTTTCCTGGCCGCTATCAAGCAGGTCCCGGTAGAACTCTATGAGGCGGCCAGAATTGACGGCGGGAATGCGGTCCATAATTTCTTTTCCATTACGCTTCCCATGATATCGCCGGTGTTCTTCTTTAATCTTCTGATGCAGATGGTAAATGCTTTCCAGGACTTTACAGGGGCATTTGTCATAACAGGAGGCGGGCCGGTAAAGTCCACGTATCTATTTGCCCTGAAGTTGTATGATGAGGCATTTTCCTATTATAAAATGGGGTACGCCTGCGCGCTTTCATGGATATTATTTGCCATGATTCTTGTATTTACCGTGTTCTTTTTCCGGTTTTCTGAGGCATTCACCTACTATGAGGATGGAGGGGATTTTTAATGGAAATGAAACATGTGAAATTAAAGACTGTGATTACTCATGTAGTGATGATGGCAATTGGCGCGGTAATGCTTTATCCTTTAATCTGGATGTTCTTTTCCGCATTTAAGACAAATAAAGAGATATTCGGAAGTATGGCGCTTCTGCCTAAGGAACCGGTCTGGGACACTTTTTCCAAGGGCTGGAAGAGCAGTGGAAATATTACTTATACTACATTCTACTTAAATACCTTTAAGATGATTATTCCTACGGTAATTTTTACTGTAGTTTCCAGCGCAGTGGTGGCTTATGGATTTGCCAGATTTAAATTTCCATTTAAAAAGGTACTGTTTATGCTGATGCTTTCCACACTGATGCTGCCTAATGCGGTATTAATTATTCCGCGGTATCTGTTGTTCAATAAACTGGGCTGGCTGAATTCTTATCTGCCGTTTATTATTCCGGCAATTTTTGCCTGTACGCCTTTTTTTATCTATATGATGGTTCAGTTTTTCCGTGGAATACCGAGAGATTTTGATGAGGCGGCAACGATAGACGGCTGTAACACCTTTCAAATCTTCTATCTGATTTTGGTACCGTTATGTAAACCGGCGCTGTTTTCTGCGGCCATTTTTCAGTTTATCTGGACGTGGAATGATTTCTTTAATTCGCTGATTTATATTAACAGTGTCAGGAAATTTACAATTGTACTGGCGCTTCGCATGTCGCTGGACTCTACTTCGGCAGCCGACTGGAATCAGGTGCTGGCAATGTCTGTTATCTCACTGCTTCCGGGAACAATTCTGTTTTTCAGCGCCCAGAAGTATTTTGTGGAGGGGATTGCCAGTGCAGGCGTAAAAGGGTAGGAAGAGGAGGATATCTGATATGGAATTGTTGCCCTATGTTGAGGACGGGATGTCTCTGTACGACTGCTGTACCAGGGACAGGAAGCAGATGCTGGAAATCATAGCCGCCAGGTATATGGGGGAGAACCCACCTGTGCCATTTCAGTTCAGAGAATATGATACGAATGGGTTTCGCTGTGGAAATGATGGACGGTTTATGATAGATTTAAATGAAAAACTTCCTGACTGCCCGTCAGGTTGGTTTTCTATTGTGAAAACACGGTTTTATAAGGAGCAGGAGGAAATCCATGTCTTTTCTCTGGAATGTCTCAGCCCGGTTACCGTGTTGTTAAATGAGGAAAAGGTTTTTCAGTCAAAAGCCGGTGACGAGTGCAGGAGAAATGGAGTGTGTGTTCTTGAACTCCACTGTAAGAAAGGCTGGAATGAGATTGCGCTTGTCTGTCGAAAAACGAAAGGCGGATTTGGCTGCCTGTTTGGGGTAAAGGACCCTGGCTGGGCCTGGCTGCCCTTTTATAACCCAGTTTCCGGGTATCATGACAGGCTGGGATTTGCGTATACCAGACCATTTCCAGATCGAGAAAGGCTAAATTTTCAGGAAGCAGAGTGGATATTGCCAGTCAGATGGGGGGAAGAGGAACTGAGGCTGACGGCCGCGGAACGTCTGTGGAGGAAGCGAAACAGCGTGGAACGTGGATATGGTTACGGCTGGGGTACGGTCAGATGTGGAGCGGATGGCAGGCTGTGTCTGAACGGGGAAGCGGTGAGTCCACTGGCCATGTGGATTGATGGAAAATTGTGGGCAGAATATGGAGCGGGAACTCATTTTCAGGAAATAGTTCCGGTGGCGCCAGGATTTCATCAAGTGGTACTTCGGACAGAGATCGGAGAAAAAGCCGGGTATGGCTGGAGACTGAAGGAGAAAATCGGAGGCTGCCAGTGGCGTTATCTGGGGCCTTTTTCCGAACCATGTGGTAAGGTGGAGACGTCACCTGGCTTTTACGGGCTGTTCGGTGAAGAGAAACGGTACTGGCAGTTAGATGAGCCCGGAATCGTGATTCGGCCTGTCCTGGAAAATCGGGCTTTCGGCCGCTGGAATTACCCTCTGGGAGTGACGTTGTACGGTCTGACAAGGCTTTCTTCTATCTGTCAGAATGAGGCCATTTCCCGTTATGTGGAAGCGCATATGCAGGAATGTCTGCAGCTTTATGAATACAGTGTCTGGGATAGAGCACGTTATGGCTATCCGGAAATCAATAACCAGCTTACTGCGATGAAGTCTCTCGATGACTGCGGTTCGTTTGGGAGTGCCATGCTGGAGAAAATGGACGGAAGAGATGACCGAAACGTAGAAATGATAGCTGACCGGATTGCTCATTATATGGAACAGATCCAGGACAGAAGGGAAGACGGGGCATTCTACAGGATAGGTCCGGCCGGATATCCGGATGCAACCTTGTGGGCCGATGATCTGTACATGAGTGTTCCCTTTCTGTGTCGGTATTATAAAAGAAGTAACAGAAAGGAATATTTAGATGACGCGGTAAACCAGTTCCGGCAGTTTAAAAAGTATTTATACCAGCCGGAGAACCAGATATTCTCCCATGTCTATGATTTTAAGTTTGACTCAGATACGGGAGTGGCATGGGGAAGAGGAAATGGCTGGTGCTTTTTCTCCCTGACAGAACTTCTGGAGGTTTTGCCGGAAAACCATGATGAACGGGGATTTTTGCTCTCTTTTTATCAGGAACTGGCGGACGGATTTATGAATCTTCAGGGGAAAAATGGGATGTGGCATCAGGTTCTCACAGAAGAAGATGCGTATGAGGAAACCTCCTGCACAGCCATGTTTGTCTATGGACTATGCCGTGGCCTGAGATTTGGATGGCTGAAGCCGGAACAGCGAAGTAAGGCCGCAACAGCGGCAGAACGCGGCTGGAAAGGTATTACCTCCCGGGCAGTTGACCGAAAAGGGAATGTCTACGGCATCTGCCGCGGATCTTTCTACTCTTTCACTTCAGATTATTACAAGAACGATCTGCTGTGGATTGTGAATGATCCGCACGGAATCGGAATTGTCCTTCTGGCGAGAGTGG
>CAUEKH010000041.1 GCA_959018155.1 uncultured Hungatella sp. | reverse complement strand
CTCCCCATATCGTCTCGATATACTGTGGTTTCGCCGTATTGAACTCGATCTTCTCGCGGATCTTCTTAATATGGACCGTCACAGTGGCGATATCGCCAATCGACTCCATATCCCAAATCTTATTAAACAGTTCTTCCTTCGTAAATACGTGGTTGGGGTTCTGTGCCAGGAACGTCAGTAAGTCAAACTCTTTGGTGGTAAAGTTCTTCTCTTCCCCATTTACCCAGACACGCCTTGCCGTCTTGTCTATCTTCAGCCCTCGAATCTCGATAATCTCATTATCCGGCATACCGCTGCCTATCAGGCGCTCATACCTTGCCAAATGAGCCTTCACACGGGCAACCATCTCGCTGGGACTGAAAGGCTTCGTGATATAGTCGTCGGCGCCGAGGCCAAGGCCCCTTATCTTGTCGATATCCTCCTTCTTGGCGGATACCATGATGATCGGCGTATTCTTAACCTCACGCACTTTGCGGCAGATCTCAAAACCATCTATGCCTGGCAGCATTAAATCGAGAATCAGTAAGTCGAAATCCTCATGAAGCGCTTTCTCCAGGCCGGCTTCCCCGTCATTCTCAATCTCCACCTCAAAACCGCTCAGCTCTAAATAATCCTTTTCCAGCTCCGCGATGCTCTCTTCGTCTTCGATAATCAGTATTCTGCTCATTCCGCTATAACCTCCTGGTATTTTCTTAAGACAAAGTGTATCTCTGTCCCGATGCCTTCCTTGCTGGTCGCCCAGATTCTTCCTCCGTGATCCTCGATAATCTTCTTCACGATGGAAAGTCCGATGCCGCTTCCTCCCTGAGAGGAATTCCTGGAAGAATCCGTGCGGTAGAAACGGTCGAAAATATTCGGTAAATCCTTGGCAGCAATTCCTTTTCCATTATCTTCAATCTCAACCTGGATAAAATCACCCACATCTTTAATCCGGATATTGATAATTCCGTTCTTCTTATCAATATATTTCACGGAATTGCTGACAATATTGTTGATGACCCGCCGCATCTGTTCCGCATCGGCAATCACCATCACGTCCTCGTCTACGTAATTAAAATACCCCAGTTCGATGTTGCGCGCTTCCATCTCCAGCCCCACCTCATCAATACAGTCCCGGAAGTAGCTTGCCACATTGATCTTGGAAAATGTGTACGGTATCTTGTTGGTGTCGATCTTGGAATAGAAGGTCAGTTCATCAATCAGCTTATCCATGTCATTGGCTTTGTTGTAAATGGTGCGGATATATCGGTCCAGCTTCTCCGGCGAAGATGCCACGCCATCCATAATTCCTTCCACATAACCTTTAATAGCTGTAATCGGAGTCTTCAAATCGTGGGAAATGTTGCTGATTAATTCCTTATTCTCTTTATCATACTGAATCTTTTCTTCCGCGGACTCTTTTAACCGCTTACGCATCTCCTCAAAATCCTGGCAGAGCTGGCCGATCTCATCGTCGTTTTCCACCTCCAGGGCAAAATCCAGGTTTCCATCCTTAATCTTCTTGGTGGCCTCCTGCAGCCTTCCTAACGGATGAACGACCGATCGGTAAACCCACATCATCAGAATTGCGTCGGTAAATACAATGATCAGGATCACCGCTAAAAGCATCTCGGCCATCATGGCCTTGATCTCCGGCAGAAGCCCGTCCACGTTGGAAACAATGAATACACTGCCCTCCTCGCCGTCCGGATAGAGGAAATCCATCTGTTTTACCAGATGCTGCGGATCCCCGTCAAGGTAGATCGCGCCTTCAATGGCGTTCTCCCCATCCTCGAAGTTCGGAAGCTGGTTAATCAGTTCCCCCGTCACATGGCTGTTGCCGTCAAACAGGATCTGATCACCCTTGCGGACAATCATGTAGGCATACTTGCTGGCCAGTTTATCATTCAGCTTCATCATATACTCTTTATCTTCGAACTGCTCCGGGCTGCTTTTAAGCATCTGTTCAATCTCTCTCTGCTCACCCTGAATCAGCCTGCTGAATATCTGAAGGGAATTCCCGGAAAAGAGATTGACCTGTTCGGTCAGGTTATACGCCTTGCGGAACGACTTCATCTGATAGTTGCTTAAGCCCGCCACAACCGCATAAATAAGCGCCAGCGGAACCACCGTGATAATCACGAAAGCAACCGCCAGACGCGTCCTTAATTTCAGTTTCACAATGTCTTTCTCTCCTCTGCTTATCAATGGCAATTATCGTATCCATAGGATATTATAGCATAGAAAGATAAGCCCATTTATAAAACTATTATAAAATTTAGGGGAACGAAAATAACCGGTGCAATCCGGACTCTGCCCGCCGAATACACCGGAAGAAAATCAGCCGGACTGCCCTCTCCCCGGACTGCCCTCTCCCCGCTCTACCCAAGAATAAACTTTCTCACCTTCTCCGCCTTCGCCGCCGGATTCAGACGATATATCTTCTCCTCAATCTTCCGATACGCCTCCGCCCGGTCCAGTTTCTCCGCCTGCTCAATCACTGCCGGTCCGAAGAAATCCTCCGTGGTACAGAATACCGTGGATGACCAGCCATACTCTTTCCCGCTTCCCGATAATTTTGCCGCTCTTCCGCACATGGTAATATAGAACTTCATCTGAAGTTCGGTAACAGCCTTATCAAATGCCGTTTTATCGTCCTTTGTGAATCCGCCATACTGTTTCATCAGGTGAACCGGCAATTCGCGGTGTTCCTCAATCAGTTCATAAATCACCCTGGCCGACCGGCTGATATTGCCTTCCACATACTCTTCTTCCAGCGTCTCATGCCCGCGCCTTGCCGCGTAGAAATACGGAAACCACTCCTTTGTAATATACCCGCTTTTCTTAAAAAAATATTTTCCGTAGGCGATATCATCACATTCATTTAAGACGCGAATCCGCCACTCCCACGGATCCGTGTCACAGTCCTCCGTATGCCATGCAATGCTGCTCCCAAAGCTGTCGCAAAGAGTGAAAACGTCCTCGCCGTTCGTCCCTCCAATGGTCATGCCGGCATCTCTGAGCGCGGTAAGAAAATCCTGAAAATTACATATCTCCATCGTGGCTGCCTCCTTTTTTCCCCATCATAGCAGATCAATCACGACAACTGCATGACATGTTTCATGTTACGGAAAGCAGAAATTTACAGATTCGCTTCTATTTTCCGGCACAGTGATCCGCCAGAAATGCAAATGCTTCCTCCTCCGGCAGCGGCTTCGAATAAAAGAACCCCTGAATATAATCTATCCCGCATTTTTCGACAAATTCCACCTGTTCTTCCGTCTCAACGCCCTCCGCCAGCGCGGTAAGTCCCATTTCGTGAAACGCTGTCGTCAGACTCTTCACCATACTGGCGGCCTCCTCGCGCTCCATCGCCGACCAGATTAAACTCTTATCAATCTTAACCGTGTCCAGGGGAGTGTTCATCACCGACACAATATTGGAATACCCGGTCCCGAAATCGTCCAGTTCAATCAGTATTCCCTGTTTTTGCATCCGCTTCGCAAAGTCCGCGACCACCTCCGAATTCTCAGCCAGAGTACTCTCCGTAATCTCTATCCTGATCTTTGAAAATGGCGTGCCATTTTTGCGGATAATCTCTTCCACACGTTCCGCCAGTTCGAGCTGGGAAAACTGCTGTCTCGAGAAATTCACATGGATCCCGTCCATCTCAATCCCCGCCTCTGATAAACGGTTTACAAACCGGCAGACACTGTCGAGAACCTGGTACGTAATCTCCACAATCAGCCCTGTTTCTTCTGCAATGGGAATAAATTCATTGGGATAGAGCGGCCCCAGCGGCGTATCCGGAATTCTCAGAAGGGATTCCGCTACCGTGAAAGCGCCTGTTTCTGTCGAAATAATCGGCTGATAATAGACGGAAAAACCGTTATTTCTCAGCTTATCTTCTAAAACAGAGACAATCTGAGCGCGGCGCCTTACCTCATCCATCATTTCCTGGCCGCAGAAATAGATTCCATCCTGCGACATTTTCTTGGCGCGGGCTACCGCATACTCGATACCGTTGATCAGCCCCTCCGCGGAATCCGCGCTCTTCGGATAACTCACCACACCGATCACAGCCGGGATATGGCAGCTGTTCTTTCCCACGGTCCAGCCCATTTTAAAGCGCTCAGAGATGAGCTCTATCATCGTTTTCACCGCCTCCTGGTTCTCACAGGAGAGTATGGCGAATTCGTCCCCGCTGTACCGGTAAAGGCAGCGCGCTTTCGTCTGCTCAGATAAATATTCCCCTATAATCCTCAAAAACTGGTCGCCGCAGTGCTGGCCGTAGGTGTCATTTACCCGTTTAAATCCCCGCAGTGAAAGAACGGTGATGATAAATGGATTCTCCTTCTTAATCTGAAGTTCCACCATTTTTAAAAATTCCTGGCGATTGGGCAGTCCCGTTAAATAGTCCGTGGAGTTCTGCTTGTTCTGAAGATATAAGTAAATAATCAGCAGGGCACACGTGGCCGCTGACCCGGACAGGATCGTCTCCGGCCACATCTGCTGGATTATGATAACCACCATGGCAATCAGTGGAAATGAAGCAAGAATCCGCCGAATCGGCTGCTCCACCGCCTCTTTTTTGATTACAACGAGGATCACGGCAGCCAGACAGTAGATGTAGAAAATGATATATGTAACGAGGATCAGAGGCCCCTGGCTGTAACGGCCGCTGCTGTCAATATGAAACAGAATTCCTGTCAGCGGATTGATCAGCACCAGTACGAGATAAGCGGCCCCCGGCCAGCCCGTCCAGAACATTGTCTTTAACGCCCTGTGATAATTGTCTGTGACGGTTGCCACCGTATAATAGAAATAGGCCAGCCCCATCAGAGGGGTGGACGCAAAATAGACAGTCGTAATCAGCCACGACAGGAAATACAACGGGCGCCCGTTATACGTCAGCATCCATGTCGATATAATATTTGTACTCATGGCGCAGAAGGTGATCAAAAAACACATCTGAAACAGACGGTTCTTAAGAGACGGAACCAGATTACTCTTCCGGGAATAGACCCATATGATTGAAAGAATAACGATAGAAATACATTCTGCCGCGATATTCCAGTGCATTTCGCTACCTCGTTTTCTGCTTTTATTTTTGCAGCCTCCGGATTGGACTGTACTTAAGACAGCCAGGGCTTTCGCTGACAGGTGATGCCTCGATTTCCGGCGCTTCTATCCCCATTTTACATTCGTTATGCAAGATTAGCAAGAGTTAAAGTAGTTACATGATTAATTATTTTTCGTCTTATTTTTAACAAATATAACTCATTTTTTACCGGCACGGTCAAACCGGGAGTTCCTGTTATACATTATCATTTTCCGGCAGAACAGATTGACATTTTCTCCATATCTGTTATACTGTTATACATAAGTATAACAGCACTCAGGAGGCGCCATGGACTTTCAGAACAATGAACCCATCTATATTCAGATAGGCACCGCCATTAAAGAACAGATCGTAAATGGAAGTTTAAAGCCCGGTGAAAAGCTGCCTTCTGTCCGGGAGTATGCCATCATCTTCGAGGTCTCCCCGCTGACTATCCACCGGGCAGTCCAGTACTTAGAGACAGAAGGGGTTATCGAAACGAAAAAGGGAATCGGAAGCTTTGTCCGGTCAGAGATTCAGGAGAAACTTTCCAGAGACATGATAGAGCAAAAGGTGCACGATTTTATCGGGCGCTTAAGAAAATGCGGCCTGTCGGATGAAGCGATCGAGGCCGCCGTAATGCGGGAACTGAAAGGAGTTGACAGATTATGAGCACCGAAAGGAACTGCCCGGGTGAAATCCTGCTCCAATTACAGAATGTATCAAAATTCCGATCCGGCCAGAAGATTCTGTCCGACGCCACGCTTACCATTCGCCGAAACAGAATCATCGGAGTTATCGGCGAAAATGGGATCGGAAAAACCACGCTTCTAAAGCTGATGGCCGGGCTGTTAAAACCGGATCAGGGGAGTATTGTAAAAACTGTGGATTCCCCCTCTTATCTGATTTCGGCGGATCATTTTTATGAGTGGATGACGGTGGCTGACTCCATACAGTTTTACGACAGCTTTTTTACCGATTTTGACAGGGAACGCGCTCTTCTACTGACAGCGCAGTCAGATTTAGAGAGCAGGAAACGGATCCGCCGTCTCTCCGCGGGACAGCAGGAAAAACTCTGTATGATTCTCAGCCTTTGCCGGGAAAGCAGCCTTTACCTGTTTGACGAGCCATTTGGCGGAACCGATCCGCTCTTTAAAAAGGACATGAAACGATTTCTCCTGGAAAATATGGCCGATAACAGCACCATTGTGATGGCCACCCATTTGCTGAAGGATTTGGAATATCTTTTCGATGAAGTAATCTTTCTCACCGGTTCGGAAATACGGCAGACAGAGACGGAAGAGATCCGAAGCCATTTTCATCAGTCTGTCGAACAGTATTATTTAGAGGAGGTAAGCCATGGATAGGATTGGAAATGGATTGCTGTGGCAGCTGAGAGACGCGTTTCACAGACAGAGAAGTGTGCTGGGATTCTTTCTGATTCTCGATATCACGCTTTGGATTCTCCCCCTGTCCTTCTGCCGGTTTCTCGACAGTAAGGCAAAAGCCCTTGTTGTTTTAATCAGCTTATGCTACGCCTTCTCTCTGCTCATGACATTTTTTTACAATATAATCCGGATTCGTGAAAATCCCGGTGCGCGGCAGAATGAACTGTGGTATCTGGCGGAGCCGAATCCATGGATCCGCATTTTTTCCAGGCTGGCCGCAGGAAGTCTGGTCACAGCTATCTGGTTTATCAACGGACAGATCGGAACTGTGCTGATGAAGAAATTTGCAGCTGCGGACCACTCCTATTTTGAAATGGAACTGCATCACAATATCCCCGGCGCCTATTTACAGTTTGCACTGTTTCTTCCCCTGCTTTACTTATTTCTCAATTTTATCAGCAGGCGGGATCGGGAACAGAGAGGAAAAGCCATTCTGATTATCGGGGCTCTGATTATCGGGGAAATTTTGATGGACGCCTTTCGAACATTTTCCAGAGCAGGCAATCTGATTGCCGTATTTCTTCTCTGCGTGGTTCTTTTCTGGCTGAATGGATGGATGAGTGGAAAAAGAGATATTCCGTAACAATACATTACAACTGGGGGCAATTCCATGAAACACTACATTATTATAAAATTTAACGAGAGTGTCACTGATAAGAGTTCCATAATCCCAGAAATCAAAGCCCTGTTTGCGCCTGCCGCAGAAATGCCCGGAATCCGCCGGGTGGATTTCTATACCTCCTGCATGAATCTGCCAAACCGCTACGATTTCATGATGATTCTGGATTTGGAACGCGACGCCCTGGCCGTTTTCGATAATTCTTCGATCCACAGGATCTGGAAAGAGAAATATGGACAGCTGCTTGAGTCAAAAACGATTTTTGACTGCGAAGGATAACCGGAGTTTCACACATAAAACCAAATCCATTACACATACTACCTCTGAACCAATACGTGTCAGGCAGGATTATTTTCTTCAAAAAATCCATCGTTTTCTGACAATAAATTTACACAATTACCGTCAGGAGGTCCTATGTTTCCGGATAAAATCTATTATGAACCGGCCGCGCTCGACTACGAACTCGGCCGGTTCCTCTCTCAAAAATACGCTTCTCTCCCCTGGATTCCCATTGAAAGTCACAACCGGATTGATGAACTTCGCACCCGCCCGAATTCTGACTTCAAGGCATTAAAGCACCATATGATTATCGGAATCCGAAAAACCCATAAATACACTCCCAACTACAAGGTTTCTGATTTTCTGGTGCCCTATACCTCGTCGGGCTGTACTGCCATGTGCCATTACTGCTACCTCGTCTGCAATTACAACAAGTGTTCCTATTTGCGCCTCTTCGTCAACCGGGAGGAAATGCTTCAGAAAATCATGAACCACGCGGCTCGCGCCGGGAAAGATTACGTCTATGAGATCGGAAGCAACAGCGACTTAATCCTGGAAAATACCATAACCTCCAATCTCGTCTGGACCATTGAAAACTTCCGCAAGAGCCGCCACGGAATCCTGACATTTCCCACGAAATTCAATAAGGTGGAACCTCTTCTCCCCCTCGACCATCAGGGACGCGTCATCATGCGCATGAGCGTCAATCCGCAGTCCATCATCACCCGGTTTGAGCCCGGCACGTCAAATCTGAAGGCCCGGATCGCCGCGTTAAATTCCATGTGCGACGCCGGTTACCGGGTTGGGCTGCTTATCGCTCCGGTTATTATGACCGACGACTGGAAACAGTTATACTCCGAACTGATTACACAGCTCGCCGATACCCTGTCCCCGAAGGTGAAGAAAATGGCTGTCATCGAAATCATTTTCATGACCTTCAGCTTCGTCCAGAACGCAATCAACCAGGAGGCTTTTCCCGAGTCCGAAAGTCTGTACAGAAAGGAACTCATGGTGGGCCGCGGCCGGGGAAAATACTGTTACAGGGAAAATCTCCGCGCCGGGGGAGAAGAATTTCTCCGGGAAGAAATCAGAAAGAATCTCCCGGAGATGACTGTTTTATACGTTGTGTAGCGCTTTTCCGTATTTTTTGTAGCCAGGATGGCGGCCTGTCACATGGTAGCTCTCCCGCATGGAAATGAGCCGGTCGATATTTTCACGGGACAGTTCCTGTGCGCCGCCTAAGAGATGGGCATTTAAGCTGATTTTGGCAAACAGTTCCAGCGTCTCCATCCGGTAGTAGGCCGTAATCAAATCCGCACCCACGGTCAGCGCCCCATGGTTCTGCAAAAGCACGGCGTCGTGTTCGCCAAGATAGGGGGCGATCGCCTCCGGCACCTCATACGTCGACGGCGTTCCATAAGGAGTTACCGGGATCGATCCAAGGGCGATGACCGTCTCAATCATGGAGTAGTCATCGAGGGGCTTATTGGCTACGGCATAGCCGGTCGCAACCGGCGGATGGGCGTGGAGAACAGCCCCCACGTCCTCGCGCTCCTCGTAGCAGCGCATGTGCATTTTGATTTCCGAGGAGGGTTTCAGCCCCTCCAGGCCATCTAATACCCGGCCTTCCGTGTCGATATGTACCAGTTTCTCCGGTGTGATGAAGCTCTTACTCATGCCGGTGGGCGTCGCCAAAAATGTTCCATCCGGCAGTTTCACCGATACATTTCCGTCATTGGCCGCTACCCAGCCCAGCTGCCACATCTTGTGGCAGACGTCGCAGATCTGCTCCCTCAGTTCCATATATGTTAAATCCATTGTGTGTCCTCCATTTTGTTCTGTTTCTCTTACCCGTTTGTACAGCCTCGTCCAGCCGGTCTGCTGGAATATTCCGTATTATTTTATTTCCTGATTATTTCCAGATATCTCCCGTACGCCTCTTCCCATTTTTCCGTATTAAGAGGTTCGTAGGTAACGGTTTCCAGCGTATTAGAAAGTATCTCTCTCGCCTGGGATAAGCTGTCCAGTTCGCCCAGGGCCATATACTGAGCTGCCGCATTTCCATAAGCAGTCGCCTCCACCGGCCCGGCAATGACAGGAAGGCCGCAGGCATTGGCTGTCATCTGGCATAGCAGCGCGCTCTGTGCGCCGCCGCCGATTAAATGGATAGCGGAGTACTGTTTTCCCGTACACTCTTTTATTTCTTCCAGCGCCTTTCTGTATGTCAGCGCCAGGCTCTGGTCGATGCAGCAGACAGTCTCCCCAATGGTCTGAGGAATTGGCTGCCCTGTCGCCTCGCAGAAATCCCGGATTCTTAAGAGTACGTCGCCTGCCGGAACGAATTCCGGGGCATCCGGGTCAATCAGCGACCGGAGAGGCGTGACTTCTGCCGCCATACGTTCCAGTTCTCCGAATCCGTACTCTTTTCCTTCCCGGATCCACTGTCGTCTGCTCTCCTGGATCAGCCAGAGGCCGATGATATTTTTCAAAAATGAATATCTGCCCTCTAAGCCGGCTTCATTTGTAATATTGTATTGGATTGATTTCTCGTTGATAATCGGTTCCCTGATTTCCGTGCCGAACAGCGCCCACGTCCCGCAGCTGATAAACAGGAAATCTTCCTCCCGGGCCGGGACTGCCGCCATGGCGCTCTGGGTATCGTGGCCCGCTATGGCAATCACATTGATGGCCGGAAGTCCCAGTTCCTTCTGAATCTGCGGCCTTAAGCCACCGGTCCTGACTGCCCCCGGCACGATATCCCTCATCATATGGAGAGGCAGTCCAAGCTTTTGCATCAGCTCCCCGGACCATTTCTTCTGCCGCATATCCATCATCTGTGTGGTGGAAGCGATCGATATCTCGCTGACTTTGGCGCCCGACAGAAAATATTGGAATAAATCGGGCATCAGTAACAGGGAATCTGCCTGCTCTAAAAGCTCCGGCCTCTGATTTTTGACGGCCATAAGCTGAAATACCGTGTTGATCTCCATAAACTGATTTCCGGTCAGGCGGTAAAACCAGTCACGGTCCACCAGCTTGAATGCCTCTTCCAGCATCCCATTTGTCCGCGCGTCCCGGTAATGGACGGGATTGTCGAGAAGCCGCCCCGCCTGATCCAGCAGGCCAAAATCCACGCCCCACGTGTCAACCCCGATACCGGAAATGGTCCCGTGCGCCTTTGATTTTAGCATCCCCTGTTTCATCTCGAAAAACAGCCGCAGGACATCCCAGTACATGGTATCCCCCAGAATAACCGGGTCATTGGAGAACCGGTGCAGCTCCCTGATGGAAAAGGAAGTGCCATCGAATCCTCCCAGCATCACCCGGCCGCCGGAGGCGCCGAAATCTACGGCCAGTATCTTTTTTTCACTCATGGTTTCACCACCTGTCCGCGATTATTTATACAATGGCCCAAATGCCGCACAGGCGCGGTAGTCCTGTCCCTCTTTGTCCATTCCAAATGCGTTCCAGGCCGCCGGGCGGAAAATCTTCTCTTCCGGCACGTTGTGCATACTGACCGGAATTCTCAACATGGAACACATCGTAATCAAATCGGCGCCGATATGGCCGTAGCTGATAGCGCCATGGTTGGCCCCCCAGTTATTCATCACGTCATAAGCCGTCGCAAATGCGCCTTTTCCCGTCACTCTGGGCGCAAACCAGGTACACGGCCAGGTATAGTCTGTTCTCTTCCAGAGTGTATCGCTCACTTCCTCCGGCAGCTTCACCGTCCAGCCCTCTGCAATCTGCAACACCGGCCCCAGTCCTTTCACGAGATTTAACCGGATCATGGTGACAGGCATTTCACAGTCAGTTAAGTATCTGGAGGAGAACCCGCCTCCGCGGAAATATCCGAAATCTGCCTCATTCCAGGTGGTAGCTGCCATGATGGCTTTCTGGTCTTCCTCTGTCACCTCATACCACGGCTTCATCACGCTGTTCCCATTCTCATCCTTTGCTCCGCCATTTGCATCGAGACAGGCGGCGCCGGAGTTGATTAAATGGAGGAATCCACCGGCTTCCTTTGCTTTTCCTTCCAGCTCATACCCTGCGGCGCGCTTTACCGCGTCACCGCTCCAGTAGGTGCGGACATCGGCAAATATCTGTGCCCGGCCGGTTAAAAGTTTCATGAACAACATGCCGAGGCCATTTAAAACGTCATTTTCCGTAGCGAGGATATAGGGCTCTCTGGCTCCGTTCCAGTCAAAGGAAGTATTTAACATCGCCTCCGGGAAATCGCAGTTGGGGTAGAAATCCGTCCACTGGCGCTGTCCCTGGAATCCGGCAGCAATGGCGTTGTGGCCTACTTTTTCCTCCTCACGGCCTGCCGGAAGGTTCTCATTTCCATTCATCAGGTCTTTGATAATACACATCATTTTTACAACGAATTCCCAGTCTTTATCTTTCTGTTCACAGGTCTTCTGAATCTCAGACGGATTCTTGTCAAAGCCCTCGATACAGTTCTCCTTCGTCCAGGCAAGCGCCTTCTCATACTCGTCATGGTCATAGATTTCTTCCGTCATTCGGCGGATAATTTCCACTTCGTCGACAGACTCCACGCGCATCCCTAAGTATTCCTCAATAAATGCCGGATCGATGATGGATCCGCCGATTCCCATACAGATGGAACCGATCTGCAGA
>CAUEKH010000040.1 GCA_959018155.1 uncultured Hungatella sp. | reverse complement strand
GTCAGGCTGACAGCATCCAGGTTCTCAATATCGACAGCACAAATATGTGCCCGGATCACTGGCTGACCATAGAAAAAGCAATTGAAACCCATTATGAGCAGTACGATGGCTTTGTGATCTGTCATGGGACAGACACCATGGCTTATACCGCGGCTGCTATCTCCTACCTCATCCAGGATTCTCCAAAGCCCATCGTCATTACCGGCGCCCAGCGTCCCATTGATATGGAAAATACAGATGCCAGAACGAATCTTTATGACAGCCTGCTTTTCGCCTGTGATGACAGGGCCCACGGCGTCACCATCGTCTTTGACGGAAAAGTCATCGCCGGAACCCGTGGAAAAAAGGTCAGAACCAAGAGTTATAACGCATTTTCCAGCATTAATTTCCCATATCTTGCTGTGATACAGGATGGCTGTGTGATTTTCTACCTGGAAGATTCTCATGAAAAATGTTCAACGGCCCGCTTCTGCCACACCTTAAACCCGCGGGTTGCCTTAATGAAGCTGATTCCCTCCATGGGCGCCGATGTGCTTGATTATCTGGCCGGCCACTACGACGCGGTCATCATCGAATCATTCGGGGTCGGCGGTCTTCCATCTTATGAATCCGGGGATTTTTATAATGCCGTCAGAAACTGGATTTCCATGGGAAAAACCGTAGTCATGGCAACTCAGGTCACAAATGAGGGCAGCAACATGTCAGTCTACGAGGTCGGTCATACCATCAAGAAAGAGTTTGGGCTTCTGGAAGCCTACGATATGACTCTGGAGGCAACTGTGACAAAGCTGATGTGGATCCTGGGGCAGACAAATGACGCCGATGCGATTCGGGAACTTTTCTACCGGACGGTGAACCATGACATTTTATGGAGATGTTGATGGGATTATTCATGGGAAATGGATGTTACTGTTTTTTGACAGAAATTTAATATAGGATGGGGCGCCTGCCGCTGTGCGGCAGGTGACCCCTTTCTATTCTTGATTTTAGAATTGCTTAAACTGGAATCATTGTTTCAGATTCGTTCTGGATTCGCATGTTTCCTATTCGCGCATACCAAATCACGCTTTTCAGACCAGTTCCAGGTATTATTCCGGATACGCAATCAACTGTCCGCCGCTCTCTGACACATCTATCACGATTGTATTGCCGGCCCGGACCTCGTCCCCAAGAATAATTCTTGCCGCCAGCGTTTCCACATGTTTCTGAAGGTACCTCTTCAGCGGACGCGCGCCATATACCGGGTCATAACCGCTCTCAACAACGAAATCTTTTGCAGCGTCAGTCAGTTCGATCTTCAATTCTCTGTCAGAAATCCTCTTATTTAAGTCTGCAATCATCAGTTCGATGATACCGGAAATATTCTCCTTTGTCAGAGGCTTAAACAGGATAATCTCATCGAGACGGTTTAAGAACTCCGGACGGAAATGGTTCCGCAAATCATTCATAACCATAGACTCCGCCTCCGGCCTGATGGAACCATCCTCGTCAATTCCCTCCAACAGATACTGGGAACCGATATTGGAGGTCATAATGATAATTGTATTTTTAAAGTCCACGGTCTTTCCGGTTGAGTCGGTAATACGGCCATCATCGAGTACCTGTAAAAGTACATTAAACACATCGGGATGAGCCTTCTCCACCTCATCGAACAGCACAACGGAATATGGTTTCCTGCGGACCGCCTCAGTCAGCTGACCGCCCTCATCGTACCCGACATATCCTGGCGGCGCTCCGATTAAACGCGATACCGAATGTTTCTCCATGTACTCGCTCATATCAATTCGCACGATATTATTCTCATCATCGAACAGATTCTCTGCCAGAGCCTTGGCAAGTTCTGTCTTACCGACACCGGTAGGTCCTAAGAACAAAAACGATCCGATAGGTTTGGTCGGATCCTTGATTCCGGCCTTGGAACGGATAATTGCCTCCGTCACCTTCTCAACGGCTTCATCCTGGCCGATGACCCTCTTATGAAGTTCCGCGTCGAGATGAAGTGTCTTATTTCTTTCACTTTCGGTCAGTTTTGATACCGGAATTCCAGTCCACTTCGATACGATCTTGGCAATCTCATCTTCTGTCACATTTTCATGGACAAGGCTCAAATCCTGGCTCTTTACCCGCTCCTCTTCCTCGGCAAGTTCCTTCTGCAGCTGCGGCAGCCTGCCATACTGCAGTTCCGCGGCCCTGTTTAAATCATACTTCTGCTGCGCATCCTGAATCTCGCGGTTTAAACTCTCGATCTCTTCACGCAGAGTTGATAAATGTTCTACAGAAGACTTCTCATTTTCCCACTGAGCCTTCTGGGCGGCAAATTCATCGTGCAATTCTGCCAGTTCCTTCTGAAGTTCTGCCAGACGATCCTGACTCAAATGGTCTGTCTCCTTCTTTAATGCTGCCTCTTCAATCTCCATCTGCATGATTTTTCTCGAAAGTTCATCCAGTTCAGCCGGCATGGAGTCTAATTCTGTCTTAATCATCGCACATGCTTCATCGACGAGATCAATGGCTTTATCCGGCAGGAACCGGTCGCTGATATAGCGGTCGGACAGCACTGCCGCCGATACAAGCGCCGAATCCGTGATTTTCACGCCATGGTAAACCTCGTATCTCTCTTTTAAACCTCTTAAAATTGAAATGGTATCCTCCACGGTAGGCTCATCGACCATAACCGGCTGGAATCTTCTCTCCAGGGCCTGATCCTTCTCAATATACTGGCGGTACTCATCAAGGGTCGTCGCACCGATACAGTGCAATTCACCACGGGCCAGCATCGGCTTTAACATGTTGCCCGCATCCATGGACCCTTCCGTCTTTCCTGCGCCGACTATGGTATGAAGTTCATCAATAAACAGAATAATCTGTCCGTCGCTCTTCTTCACTTCATCAAGAACCGCCTTCAGACGTTCCTCAAATTCACCGCGGTACTTGGCGCCTGCCAGAAGCGCCCCCATATCGAGGGCAAACAGTTTCTTATCCTTTAATCCCTCCGGCACGTCACCGCGCACAATTCTCTGGGCCAGCCCTTCCACAACAGCCGTCTTACCGACACCGGGCTCACCGATGAGTACCGGGTTGTTCTTTGTCTTTCTCGAAAGAATCCTTACGACATTCCGGATCTCACTGTCTCTGCCGATAACGGGATCCAGCTTCTGCTGTCTGGCCCGTTCCACCATATCATAGCCGTACTTCTCCAGCGTATCGTACGTTGCTTCCGGATTGTCACTTACCACCCGCTGATTGCCACGGACTGTGGAAAGCGCCTGAAGGAAATTCTCCTTCGTGATCCCATAGACCCGGAACAGTTCCTTCACGGCTCTGGAAGGCTGCTTTAACATGGCCAGGAACAAATGCTCCACGGAAACATACTCATCTCCCATGGACTTGGCCTCGTCTTCGGCACTGATCAATACCTTATTCAAATCATTACTGATGTAGAGCTGTCCTCCGCTTACCTTCGGAAGCTTCTCGATCGCCTGAGCCGTCTCATTCAGAAACTGTTCCTTCTGTATACTCATCTTCGTGATAAGCTTCAAAATAAGACTGTCCTCGATTGTCAACAGGCTGTACAGCAAATGCTCCTGCTCGATCTGCTGGTTCCCGTATTCATACGCCAGCTTCTCACAGTTCTGCACTGCCTCCATTGATTTCTGTGTAAATTTATTAATATTCATAATATCCTCCTCCTCTTCGATTTCGGAGATATAGTATCATTGTTTTATTTGTTCTATATGTAATATAACAGATACAATGTCATGTGTCAAGAAGTATTTCAAAATTATTTTCCATATTATTTACTTCATCATTTAATCAAACTATACCCCGTTGCTGTTCTACTATATGAAGCCACACCGCTTACATTAATCTTACGGTTCCGCGTCTGTTATTGTCATTTTGAATTCTATCCTTTATAATTTAAACAGTGAACAATAAAGTTTCATACTCAGCGAAAGGAGCCTGACCCATACCATGAAACACAGCTTCCTTATAAAATTTAAACTTATTACTGCTGCCGCGCTTACGCTTTCCTTAAGCGCAGGTCCAGTCTGTGGAAATATAACCGCTTATGCACACAGCGACAGTGAATCCCGCTATTTGAATGGTACCTGGGAGAAGGATGAGAACGGCTGGTGGTTCCGAAACAGTGGAAATCCGGAATATTATACGTCAACCTGGGTAGAGTATCAGGGAAATTCCTACTACTTTGGATATGACGGTTACCTTGTAACCGGCTGGCAGTATATCAACAAGCACTGGTACTATTTTAATCCCTATGAAGGGAAATATGAAGGTTCCATGATGACCGGCTGGATTCTTGATTCGGACTATAACGGCTGGTTTTACTTAGACCAGTCAGGAATCATGGTAACCGGCTGGCGTAAAATTGACGGGTACTGGTATTATTTCAATACTGAGGCAGACAGAACAGAAGGGGTCCCCGGCATGATGGCTGTCAATCGGGTCGTGGATGATTCTTATGTTGATATGAATGGAAGAATGAATGAGATACGGTAGTCAGTAAAGGAGATGATTAACACGAAAAAGTATGAATACAAAGTTATCACCATCGCTACTGCTTTAGCCATGAATACAAAGCAGTACGAAAAAACTGCGCAGGAATTTGAACTGCAGTTAAATCAGTTAGGCGCGGAAGGCTGGGACCTTGTTCAGCGTATGGACGGTTTCTTTTTCTTCAAACGTGAAGTTGAGTAATTTGTATGAAGCTGCAAAAATAGATGACAGAAAAAATGAATAACAGCAAAAACGGATAACAGCAAAAACGAATAACAACAAAAATGAATAACAGCAAAAATGAATAACAGCAAAAGAGAGCGTAACTCGAAAGGGTTGCGCTCTCTTCAGTAATCGAATATTTCCCGGTAGATTAGGTAGATTACCCGGCTGTCCGGCATTGTCACGAAATAGACACTGTTCGTTTATCCAGCCCCCGGAATCTTATTGCAAATATCACTGCACGGAACGCCCAGTCAATAAACATCCCATACCACACTCCCATCACGCCTAAGTGCAGCACCCTGACAAAAAGGTAGGCAAATGCAATACGGAACATCCACATGGAGAATACCGACACACACATGGTAAATTTAGCATCAAGAGACGCCCGCAGCGCATGTGGAATCGTAAATGCCAGTGGCCATATAATCATGGCAAAGCTGTGGGCCGTTATCATCTGACGGGAGATGACTGATGCCTCCGGAGACAGATTATAAATTCCCACAAGTCCCTGAGAAAACACTACCATAACAGTACAGAGAATCAGAAGAATTCCATAATTCACCGTAACCAGAAGCTTCGTATACCGCTTCGCCTCCCCGCGCTCACCGGCGCCCACACACTGGCCCACTATTGTAATTAACCCCAGACCGATTGCATTTCCCGGAAGGTAAAGGAGAGTGACCAGATTGGAAGCAACCGCATAGCTGGCAATCGCCGCAGTGCCCAGTGACGATACGAGACTCTGCAGAGCAATCTTTCCAAACTGGAACATACCGCTCTCCAGCCCGTTTGGAATCCCTATGGACAAAATATTCTTTATCATATGGAGATTTGGCCGCAGTTCCCTGATACTGTTGATTCGCACCACATTGCCCGGATTCTGAATCAGATAGAGAATCAGCACCGCCGCAGTCATTCGCCCTAAAAGAGTCGGATAAGCGACACCGGCTACTCCCATATGAAGACCGAATACGCAGATGGCATTTCCAACCACGTTAATTGTATTCATCACCAGAGACGTCATCATGGATACCCTGGAATTCCCCATAGAGCGAAACAGTGCCGCACAGGAATTATAAATTGCAAGGAACGGGTAAGATAATGCGGTAATCCGAAAATAAATCACCGCATCATTCATAACAGCCGGTTCTACTCTGCCAAATATCGCACTTAACAGATGGCGGTTGCCAAGAAGAGCCGCTATGGTAACAACGAGCGAAAGCGCAGTCGTCACCCCGATAAGCTGTCCCGCCGCGCGGCAGGCATTCCCCGCCTGCTTCTTTCCCAGGTACTGAGCCGATATCACGGCGCCTCCCGTTGCCAGGGCCGCCAGTATCTGAATAATCAGAATGCTGATGGAATCGACCAGGGAAACGCCCGAAACTGCCGCCTCCCCGACCGCTGCCACCATAACAACATCGACCATGCCGACTAAAACCGCAAGAATCTGCTCTACCACCAATGGAGCCAATAATTTCACTAAATCTTTTCTTGTAAACATACGTCTTCCCTGAACCCTCTCTTACTCAAACGGGTACTTTAAATTCCACTGTCCTCTCAACGTATCCATCACCTTCATAATGTGGATCGTCGTTTCATGAGGCATCTGCGGACATTCTGTCTTGCCGTTTCTTATGGCTTCCAGGCAGGCTCTTATTTCATATTCGTATCCGGATATCTGCTCCGGTCTTTCATAAACCGCAATTACTTCCCTTTTTTCATTATATACCGTAATTGATTCGAAGTTATTGATATTTTCAACAATAATAAATCCCCGGGTTCCATATATAATTCCTTTTCTGTCTGAGAGCACATGGATGGAACTGTTCAGGACTGCCATTTTGCCGCCCGGATAGCAGAGCGTGATGCTGTTCTGAGAATCTACTCCCGAATCAGTCTTTATGACCGTAGAACTGATACTTTCAATCTCATCTCCAAAGACAAGGGAAGCAAACGTTAAAGTATATACCCCCACATCGAGAAGTGCGCCGCCCGCCAGATTCGGATCGGTAAGCCTCTGATATTTGTCTACAAGGTAGCAGAGATTGGCTGTCAGAGTGGCCGGTTCACCAATTGCACCGGATTCTATCACTTTCCTCAAAGTTTCTGCCATCGGCATGTAGCGCACCCACATCGCCTCAGTGATTAACAGATTTTTTTCCGCAGCAAGCGCAATCATCTCATCGGCCTGAGACGCATTAACCGCAAATGATTTTTCGCACAGCACGTGTTTTCCGTGTTCTAAACAGAGTTTCGCATTGCGGCAATGCTCAGAATGTGGCGTCGCAATATATACCAGTTCAATCTCCGGATCCGCCACCATTTCCTCATAAGAGCCGTAGGCGTGTTCAATCCCAAACCTTCTGGCAAAGGCCTCCGCATTTTCCTGATTCCTTGAAGCAGCTCCATAAAGCTTCACCTCCGGCATCTTCACCATGGTATCAGCCAGAGTGGCGGCGATTCCACCAGTTCCCATAATCCCAATTCTTAACGGTTCCATCTGATTTCCTCCTGTGCGATAACATTTCATTCTCAATAAAACGATTTATCACTCAGTATAACACAATAAAACCGCCTGTACAATCATTCTTTTTCTGCTACCATAGCAGGTGGACAGCGTAATAATCCGATCCGTTTCCACAGGCCGTAGATCTGTTTTGTGGAGGGACCTCCTTACCATCTCATCAAGATAACTGCTCCATTCTGCCTTCTCCATCGACTGGACGTATACCTCTGTATCCGATTCCTCACGAATCTGACAGGAAAAAATCCGGTACTGCCTCCACTCCAGACCATCATGCAGAAAGATATCCGGGTGGGAATCTAAAAACTCCCGATCCACATACTTTTTCAAATCAGAAAACATACTTCCGTCTTTCATGTTGTGGCCATATAAAATGGTATGATCCATTTCCAGGGATTTAAAGCTATCCGAAACAAAAAGACAGCCCCCAGGATTTTCTTTTTCCTCAAAAGTGTGGTTTAAATAATATCCGTCTATCCGCTCTTTTACCACGGGATAATCGACAGAAGTTCCGGGAATTCTGATCCAAAATACATAATCCGGGTTTCTGAGGGACAGGAATGCGGGGGAAGGGCGGCAGTCTCCTGCTGCCCCTATTGCTGTTTCCGTTGATGTCCCCGTTGCGGCCACTGTTACTGTCTCCGCCGCTGCCTCCGTGCCTGTTCCCGTTGCTGTTCCCGTCGTGTCCATCGTTGTTGTTCCCGCCGCTGCCCCCGTCGCGGCCACCATTACTGTCTCCGTCGCAGCCCCCGTTGCGGCCACCGCTGCTGTTTCTATTACTGCTCCCATGCCTGCCGTTTCCTGGCAGCAGCCCGCAGATAATCTGCTGCAATCCGCTTCCTGAGTCCGGTCCGTGGCTCCCCCGCTCTCTTCCCGCTTCAGATTATCTGCAAAACATTCAGCCAGCCGTCTATATTCGTCCCGTGCTTCCCGGTACTGTGATAACTCCATTCTCAGGCATACCATCGCCGCCATAAATCCGACAGCAAAAAGTACCCTTACCGCTTTGACTGCTTTATCCATTCACTTTCTTATCCATTCATCTTCTTATCCATTTTTCCTTTTCTTTTTCCTCTTTCCTCTACTTACTGTCATTCCCGCCAGGCAGAAGAGCATCAGTGCTATTTCCGGCAGGATCTGGTGACCGTCTCCGGTCTTTTCTCCACCGCGTTTATTCTCATACACGGCTCCTTTTACACCTTTCTTCGGCTTCATCTCGTAACTTGCCGTTATCCTTCCAATGAGCGCTGTCTTTTCCGGCACTCTCTGGTCCGCTACGACTACGCTTCCGGAATCCAGAACCCGTCCGCTTTCTATGGTAAAGGTGTAGGTTTCGTCCGAAAGGAAGTACCCTTCTGCTGTCTTCGTCTCGCGATATAAGTAAATCCCATCTTCCGGAATTTCGAACCTGGCATACCCATCTTTTCCTGTTTCGACAGAAAAGAGTCGGTTTCCCTCTTGGCTGTAGACTGTAAATTCAACTGCTTCCAGACCTTTCCCTGTTTCTGCATCCGTTTTCTTTAAAAACATCTTCTTTTCTTTTTCTTCTCTGTCATTTCTCCTCTCATCCACCATGGTTACCTCTAAAATTTCACCGGAGACAGGAACTGTGAACGGAACGTCTGCTGCCATCAGATAACCGGAAGGCGCCTTGGTCTCATGAAGATAATAAGTCTGGCCTGCCACCAGTTTCCCGATTATCACAAAAGCCTCTCCCGTCGTTGTAAAAGTCTCCACCGGATTCTTTTCTCCATCCAGTATTTCCAGAACTGCTCCCTCAAGTAAAGTGCCATTGGCGGATTTCTTAAGAATCCTTATTTCTGTCGGCCTGTTCCTCATCTCCACAATATCCGCACTCCCATCAGGACTCACGGTAAAAGTGACATCTTCCGCATACGTATAACCGGGAACCGGACACTCTTCATGGAGGTAATACGTTTTACCCGCAATCAGTTTCGCGGTAATCAGATGTGGTTCATCCCCTGATACCCACTCCTCCACAACAGTTCCGTCTTCCATACGGACACTTAAGAGATTTCCAGGAAGTTCTGCTTCTCCGGTCACGCTTTTCTTGGAAATCACTGCCTGAGTTGGCTTATCAAACATGATAACCACATCTTCACTCCCATCAATACTGACAGTAAATGGAACATCTTCTGCGAATGCGTATCCGGGTCGTGGTTTCTTCTCATGAAGTAAATACGTACTCCCGGCAGTCAGTTGTCTCCTGACAGAGCGGAATGTCTCTTCTGTTGTAAATATCAAGTCTTCTCCCACTTTAAAACCATCACTGCTTCTGACAGCTTTGGCCGGACTTCCGTCTTCATTTAAAATCTGGAGGACAAATCCGGATATCTGCCCTTCTGCCAGTTCTTCTGGCATTTCTTCTTCCATTTCTTCCGTCAGTTTCTTCACCACCACACTGGTTGGCTTATCTTTCATAACGACCTGAATCAGCCCGGGTTCTTTCGGAACAGTAAAAACTGCCTTTTCAGCCCAGGAATACCCGGCGGGCGGCTCTTCTTCTACCATTTCATATGTCTTCCATGCTTCCAGAATTCCCTGCAGATACAGTTCTTCCCCTGTTGCGGTAAACTCATATGCTTTTTCTCCGCTCTCCGCATCGTAAATAGTATAGCGGCCGCCGGAAAGCGCTTCTCCTGTCTCTGAATCGACTTTGACAATGCGTACCTCCGTTCTTCTGTCCTGCATCACCACAGTTTCCGGCAGGCCGAATTCATTTACTGTAAAACGTACCTCCTCTGTCCATGCGTATCCCGAAGGTGGGAGTATTTCCCTGAAAATATAATTTTTTCCGGGAACAAGGAGTTCTGCAGGTATAGAAACATTCTCTGCCTCCTTCTTATCAAATTCCAAGAGTATCTTCCCTGTTTCCTCTTCCTCCAGACTGTAGTGTCCCCCGCTGATTTCTTCCTCTGTATCTATATCAATTTTAGAAAAATACAGCCGGATCGGTTTATCCTCCATATCCAGATTGTCAATAAGACCGGATTCGTTCAGCAGGAAGCGGTACATCCCGCTTGTCAGCGTTCTGCCATCAGTAAAGTACGTTGTCTCCTTTACCGCGTATTTTCCTCCTTTCCTCAGGATTTCCCTGTCTGCCCTGTCATTTCTGGTATTTTCGAACACAGCACTCTGCGGCATTGGAGTTATCTGGCCATGGTGTTCATTTTCTGTTAAGACGTATTCCTCATGTGGCTTCTGAGTAATCTCGTAGACTGTTCCATACGGTAATCCCTCAAATACCACATATTCATTTCCTTTTAATGAAATACTTCCTTCGCCTTTCAGTCTCCCTTCTGTTGAACCGTTGTACGGCTGGTAACCTTTCAAAATATCTCCCCTGGAGTTGCGAAAGCTTATGTAATAAGTAAACTCGTCCTCCGCATTCTTACCAGTTCCAGAAAGCCAGTTTCTGACAGTGACAGACCCTCCGGGCACAACCGGATTTGTCAGCACATTTTCTCTTCTTTCCTCTCCGGCCTGTGTGATGAATACCGCTTCAATACAGGTTCCTTCTTCTCCTGTCACTGTGGCAGTGAACTCCACGGTTCCATTTTCCTTTGGGGCTGCATCCTTGATCTTCCACTTCACAGTCCCCTCCTTTTCTTCCCCGTTCGCAGTTGAACGCATATACTCCAGCCCACTGCGCAAATCCGCTTCTACGATTACATCCTGATATATCTCGGACGGATTTTGATATGAGACAGTATACTTAATGACATCACCATTCTTCACGGCGCTGTGCCCCGCCCCTGAAATTCCGGTAACAGACGCAAACACATTTTCTTTCTGTACGGGATTTTTAATCACGTGTTCTCTGGTATCCCGGTCTGTCTCCCAGGAATCCAGCATTCTTCCGTTTCCATCAATCAGGCAGTTCTCTGTTCGGAGATAGCTTCGCGTTTTCAAATGATATTCTCCGGTCTCATCTAAGAAAATCCTTTTTGTAGTTTTGTCCGTCATCCTTTCATTACCATCGGAATACCGCGTAAACTCTGATATTTCGTAAAGGTGGCCAGTAACAATGCCTTCCGCTGCAGTCAGAATATGGTCCGTGTCATCTGCAACAATGGCAATCGGAGGCAGTTCCTCATCTAAATCCTTCATCACCACAGAGATTCCCGTGGGCACCCGGCCTGTCACTGACAGGGATTCTATGGCAGTCCCGTCATAAGTCAGCTTAAACATACTGAAATCATTCGTCACTGAGGAAATCCCGGTCCCCTTCTGGTTTATGGTAAATACAACAGGCTCCGCCACAGCGTAGCCAGCCGGGGCGTCATTTTCTTCCAGAATATACGTATGACCGGCAGACAGCTTCTTTTTTATCGTAAAACCTGATCGATCTGTCACGAAAGTCTCGATAGCCTCTCCTTCCTTTACAAATTTTCCCTCCAGAGCCCTGGCATGATAGACGGACAGTCTGGCGCCTTCCACCATCAGCCCTGATTCAAAATCAGTTTTTGTAAAATGAATCTCTGTAGGCTGATTTGAAATTACGCAGTGATACGTTACAGTTGGGCCCTCTCCCTTTGTATCAAAGCAAAACTGCCGGATCCCTTCTGTAATCTGATAGCCAGCAGGCGGATTCACCTCCTCAATCGTATAGGTATATGGTTCTACCGCCCCATCAGGTCTTAACACTCCTACGGGAAGATCTGAAAGTGTTCCCTTCCCTTCCTCATCAGTACTTACATACCATTCCTGCCCGGATTCTTTATTTTTTATTCTGAATCTTGCTTCTTTTAAAGGCAGTCCCGTATCTTCTTCCCCTGTCTTTCTGATCTCCAGACGTCCGCTTAAAAGCCGGTTGGTAATCCGATAAACTCCGGCTGTTGACGCACCCATTTCAATTCGAACCGGATCCATGAC
>CAUEKH010000039.1 GCA_959018155.1 uncultured Hungatella sp. | reverse complement strand
GCTCCTGCATCATGTGGCCCGTAAGCAGGATATTGTGTTCCTGGCACCATTTTCCAATCTGATCCGCGTAGGCTTTTACGAACCGCTCGGCCACATGATCATGGTAGCGGTAGCGATGGACCGACACCTCCCCATCCGGCAGTTCCCAGAACAGTTCCGGAAGGAAGTCCAGAATGCTTTCCCCATACGCCTCCCGGTACGTCTCGTCCAGATCATCTGTGAAGGAAAGCACCTGTTTCTCCCTGTCTGTAGCGAAGCGGAACCTGGTCTTTCCACAGAACTGCGGCTCATCAGTGAAGATTGAGGGGATGCTCTCTCCAAAATCTTCTCCCAGTTCCCGGTAATACGCCTCGTACGTCGTATCAATAAATGCGCGGATAGCTTCCGGGTCAAGGGTATTGACGTAAGCCTGATTGTTGTACCACGGATTATTTCCATAACACTCCAGATAGGCATACCAGCCATCATACCCTTCAGGAATCTCCTCATCAACAGCAATCCGGCTGTAGTCGGCCAAAAAACCATTTTCCAGGCGCACCCGGTATGCCGTGATAAATTTTCTCTTTCCGCTGAAGACAGCAGCCGCGCTGGAATCTCCCTTCTCACCGGTTCCCTCCATCTCCTCCTGCTCGGGAAGCTTCTCCGGGGAAAATACCAGGAAACGGGCGCGGTACTTCTCGTCCTTAGTAATCAGCCCGCCCGCAAAGCCTGACGGCCAGCGGTCTTCATCGTATAAGCCGGTGTTCATGCCAAGTTCCTTCGATTTCTCATGAGCATAGTGGATCATTTCCATAAACTCCGGTCCAAGATACGGTAAATCCATGCCGGTACGGCAGTGGAAAAATGCGCCTCCCATGCCCATTTCCTTCATTTTGGGGAGGATATAATCCACATCCTCTTTCGTTATTTTGCAGTTCCATGCCCAAAAAGGCATACCGCGATAATCATTTTTAGGATTTTTAAATTCTTCCTGCCACATTTTACTTCTTCTCCTCACATAATTTTATCAGTTCTTCTACGTTGGCGGTTGCCAGACATTCTACGGTATCAGAGGCGCCATAATAGATTTTCACTTCTCCGTCTTCCTCCAAAATCATGCCGCCCGGAAAGATTACATTAGTACGAAAACCGTCTTCCGCCTCCCATTTCGTCTCCGGGGCGATGAGCGGGGTGGGGCAGAGGCCTTTGACCCGTTCCGGATGCTCTAAATCCAACAGCATGATACCGGCAAAATACCGTTTCTGCCACCGGTCTTCCCAGCCATTCTTCCCCCGGGCGGGATCGCGTTCTACCGCATGAAATACAGTCAGCCAGCCGTCCTTCGTCTTAACCGGCGGCGCGCCCGGGCCAATCTTGTCATTGGCGAACGGTACCTCCTCCACAGATAAGAGCAGCCTCGAATCCCCCCAGTACACCAGATCCTTCGAGAAGGAAATCCAGATATCGAACCGGTCCTTTCCCCCTCTGGAATAAACGGGAAATGGCCGTTCCAGGCGGACATACCGCCCATTTACCTTCTCCGGAAACAGGACCATGTTCCTGTTATCGGGTACTGTGACGGACAGGATTTCGATCGTGTTAAAATCATCGGTGACCGCGATTCCGCCTCTCGTACCGTGGTATGTATCAATGGCAAAGCAGAGATAACACCGCCCCTCGATGACGGTCAGCCTCGGATCGTAAACCCGTTTCACCTCCGGGTCATGCAGATCTTCTACCGTCAGAAATGGCTTTTTCTCCACGGTCCAGTGCTTTCCATCGTCGCTGAACGCCAGGCCCACGACGCAGTGGGCGAAGGACTGATCCTCCTTATAGCCATAGTCATCCCGGAAAACCATAACGTAACGGCCATTAAATCTGGTGACTCCCGCGTTGAAAATGCAGTCCGCCTCATAAGGGATATCCTTTGCACTTAAAACCGGTTCTCCCTCCTGATACCGGCGGATGATCCGGCTGGATGTGTATTCCGGAAACATTTTACCCATTCTGTTGCTTCTCCTTACTCTCTTTTTAATTTTTCAATTTCTGCCTTTGAAATGATCTCCCGCGAATTCATCCCGCATTCTACCAGATATCAAACCCTTTTCCGGTCAGCTTCAGAACCGCCTCCAGCAGAAAGAAATCCCCGTAGATAATCGGCACGTGAATCTGTTTCGTATACATCACGGTCCCCATCTGGAGAATAGAGTCTCTGTCACTGTCGAAATCACAGGCCTCTTTCTCCGCTGCTTTCAGCAGCTGGATGGCGCCTTCTATATACATGGCACTCTCCGCGGGCTCTACACTCTCTCCGATTAACAACAGACCGCAGGCTGCGATCGCCCCCGCCGTCGTATCGTACATAGCCGGTTCCCTGGGCGCCCGGAAATCCTGGCGGGGCAAAAAGCCGGTCGTGCAGACATTTGCCAGGAAATAGTGGGCCGCCCGCTTTGCGCCGTCTAAAAACTCCCGGCAGCCGGTATAACGGTAACTCAACGCAAACCCATATACGGCCCACGCCTGGCCCCGCGACCAGGAGGAACCGGCTTCATATCCCTGGCCGGCCGGAAATTCAACGGCTCTCCACGTCTCCGGGCTGAAGATTGCCACATGGCTGCTGGAACCGTCCTCCCTGAGGAGCGCCTCTAAACTCGTCTTTCCGTGGCGCTGCGCGATGGAGGCGAATCTGGAATCCCCGGTTTCTTTAGAAGCCCAGTAGAGTAACGGCAGATTCATCAGACAGTCGATAATCATCCAGGTTACCCGTTCCAGCTGGTCCCAGGCGCGGATAAAACTGCCGTCGGGGTTAAACCGCCCTGCCAGCAGCTGCGCCGCAAAAAGCCCCAGTTTTTTCGACTCCTCATTTCCTGTCAGCCGGTAGTCCGCCACACATGACAAATGGTAGCGGAATCCGTAATCGTGGTCATTTCCACGAAATTCTTTTAAATTGGTGGACAGCTTTTTCTCCGCCGCTTCCGCTGTCTTCCGGTATTTTTCGTCACCTGTGGCGTGGTACATAAGCCACATCATTCCAGGCCAGAACCCATTGGTCCACCAGTCCGGTCGATCGGCAAAATAATCTTCATAGACGCCATTTTCCGCAATGTATGGGATGGCTTTCCCCAGTCTGTCACACTCTGCGGAAAGCTTGGCGGCACATTTCTCATACAGGCCCCTGGCCCAGATTTTGTCTTCCTGATTTAACGTTATCATTATACCTTATTTTCTCCCATATGGAAACAACCGCAGGGCCGCCTTCCCGCCATTTTTCCGGGAAATCCGAAAGAACTGGTCGGGAACGGCAGGGCCTGCGGCGTGTCTCATTTTAATATGTTCATTTTACAGTTTCTATTTAACAGTTACGTATTCCGGAAGCATTGGAATCAGGGCTTCATTGGACACGAAACCATTGTTCTTAGAATGCCATTCATTTAAAAATTCTGTGATTCTGTCTCCGCCAGCATCTGTAAATACTTTCTTTGCGTCAGTCATTGCCTGTTCCACCGTATAACTGTCGCCTCCCAGAATCGCCTTCACATAGATATCATCGATCTGGGTTCCAATGTTGGCCTTCACCAGAGTTAAATCGCTGGGCAGAGATGGTTTTGTCATCAGCTGATAGAAGATTCTGTCGGGATTTAAGTAATAGCTGTCTGCTTCAACGACAATCTCCTTTGCCCGTTTCTGGAGCGGATCGCTCTCATCAAATGGAAGGGCATCGGCGTATGGGTCGAGAATCTTGCTGGAGGTCATATACATATCACTGTTATACGATACCTCCACTTTAAATTTCTCTGCGTCCTTAGGCAGATAAGCACCTGTTTTCTCATCGAGATAAGAATACTCTTCGCCGCCGTACTTTAACATCATCAGTGTCTCAGGTTTATTCAGCCAGTCCACATAGGCCATAACTGCCTCCGGATGCTTGCAGTCTGCATTGATTGCGGCGTTAGACTGCAGGAATGTACCGCCAGCCGGCTGAAATGCGCCGTATTCTGATGTTGGAAGTGGAATTGCCTTAAAGTCTGCATCCGGATTGCTGGCTTTTAAATTAGTAAGCAGAGACAGAACACTGCTTTTACCGCCATTGACACCGAGAACGCCCAGTTTTCCGTTGATGAAATCCTGCTGTGCCTGCGTTCCGTTCTGATCTGTCGCAAAATCCTTTGAGATACAACCGGCATCATAGAGACGCTTCATGAGTGTTACACAACTTTCAGCATGATCCCAGTGATAGACGATTTTTGCTTCCTCACTGGCTGGATCTTCTTTATACCAGTTGTCCTGCCAGCTTCCCATGCCGCCAAACATCGCCTGGACAAGACTAAGCCCTGTTCCTGCAAAACTGAAGGCCTGCGTATCATTCTGACCATTGCCATCCGGGTCATTGTCTGTAAATGCCCTGCATAATTCATAGAAGTCCTCGACGGTCTCCGGATCTTTCAATCCCAGTTTTTCCATCCAGTCGCTTCTCACTACGAGATAGTGGTTAGAAGCCGCTTTGCTGACAACGCCAAAGGTATACATCTGACCGTCATCCTTTGTCAAAAAGCTTTCCAGCGCCGGGTACTCCTCTAAAAGCGCCTTATACTCCACACTGTACTTCTCAATCACATCATTTAACGGCATTAAAAGTCCATTTGTATAGAAGGTATTCATGTTATCCACACCGAACTCTTCAATCAGATCCGGCGCGGTACCGGAAGCGAACAGGGCGTTGTACTTCTCCCCTGATTCCCACCTCGGAATTGCCACGAACTCCACGTCAACAGGCGCATTTTCCTGAATCCATTTCGTCCAGCGGTTCTCCAGGATCGTGCCCTCAGAGGTGGCGATATTGCCCCTGTCGTACAAGGCTACTGTAATTTTCTGCCTCTCGGCCGGAGCGGCGGGTTCTGTTTTCCCTTCTTCTTTGGCGCCGGCGGCTGTCGTCTGCGCTGCCTCCTGCTTTTCTGTTTCCTTACTTCCCCCATTCTGGCTTCCGCCGCAGGCTGCAAGGGAGCCTGCCAGTGTGATGGCAAGAGCTGCTGCCGCTACTTTTTTCCACTGTTTTTTCATAGAAATAATCCTCCTTCAATTTAACCTTTCACCGAGCCAAGCATAACACCTTTGACAAAGTATTTCTGCAGGAACGGATAGATTACAAGCATTGGTACTACCATGACGACCACGCCGGCGGCCCGAAGCCCTGCCGAGGTAATCGCCTGCAAATCCTGTGGATTCGCATTTGCCAGCTCACTGCTCAGCACATTCATGCTCTTAATCATCTGCTGGACAAGAACAGATAAATTCTGCTTAATTGGATTGTTAATATAGAGCATGGCGTTCATAAATGTATTCCAGTGCGCCACTCCGTAAAATAAAACCATGGTTGCCATAACCGGCTTCGACAGCGGAATAAAAATCCGGAACAGAAGCCCCCATTCTCCGCAGCCGTCTATGATGGCCGCTTCTTCAATTTCCTTCGGTATATTGGTAAAAAATGTCCTCATTACCAGCATATTGTAGGTGCTGACCGCCGAGGGCAGCCACAGCGCCCAGTAAGTGTCAATCAAGCCTAATTTCTGAATGACGATATAAGTCGGTATCATACCGCCGGAAAAAAGCATGGTAAATACGATTAACCGGGTGAAAATGCGGTTTCCCACAAAATACGGTTTTGACAGCGGGTAAGCTGCCAGGGTCGTCATCACCATACAGATGATGGTTCCGCCCAGGGTAATCACAATACTGTTTCCCATGGCCCGCACCGCCATGGTCCCCTCGATTAAGAGTTTAAATGACTCCCACGTAAAATCTACCGGCCACAGCCCGACTTTTCCCGATTCCACAGCCGTAGCGCCGGAAAACGCGGTGGCAAATACGTTGATAATTGGAAGAATACTGATAATGCCGCAGATGGTCAGTACGGTGTAGCAGATTCTGTCCACATTTTTCTCACTGATTGATTTTCCCACTGATACCACCTCCTACCACAGACTGGCGTCGGCCCGCTTCGCCATGCGGTTCGTCATTACTACAAGGACAAGGCCCAAAACTGACTGGAATAATCCCATGGCGCTTGTCAGGCTGAACTGCATCTGCTCTAAGCCGACCCGGTAGACGTAGGTACTGATAACGTCTGAGATCCGGTTGACCGTCGGATTGGTCAGCACATAGATCTGGTCAAAACCGACATTGACGGAACTTCCCACCTGCAAAATCATGTTGATGGCAATGGTTGGCGCGATGGCCGGAAGCGTCACATGGAAAATCTGTTTCAGCTTCGACGCCCCGTCGATGGCTGCCGCGTCGTAAAGTTCCGGATCCACTCCGGTCAGCGCCGCCAAATAGATGATGGCCGCAAATCCCGTCTCTTTCCAGATACTTGATCCAAAGTAAATGGCAAGCCACGATTTCTCATTGTAAAGGTACGCGTACGTATCTCCGGTCAGAGCCTCGGTGATGGTATTGACAATTCCCGTGCTCTGGGAAAATAAGTTGACTACCATTCCGCCCACAATCGTCCACGCCAGGAAATGAGGCAGATAAACGAAGGTCTGCATCGTCTTCTTGAATCTCTGGTTCTTCACCTCATTTAACATGAGGGCTAAAATAATGGGAAACGGAATTCCAATCAGGAACCTGACAATCCCCAGAAACAGCGTGTTCTTGATGACCTGCATCGTCGCCGGTGTGGAGAAAATCAGCTTAAAATACTTCATTCCCACAAACGGACTGCCGAAAAACCCCTTCCTGATATTAAAGTCCTGAAACGCCATGACAATTCCGAACATTGGCAGGAACTTAAACAGGATATAGTATAAGATAACCGGAGTAAACATAATTAGCAATGGAATACTCCGCTTCCAGTTTCTTGCTTTCTGGCTGTTCACCTTTCTCTCCCCCTTATTTTTCATCTGATTGTAATATATCATGAGGTACTTTTGAAAAGTATGGAATAACTTGCACCACATTTGTAATTTTTTGACATACCCTTCCACCATAATATTGATTGTGATATACTATGAGCACTTGGTGAGGTATTTTCGAACCTAGTGCGAGTCATACTGTGACACTTAATGAGGTATCTCACGAATTTAGTGTCACATGTATACTATGAGCACTTGGTGAGGGGAGGGATTTTTTTATGTACCGTGTCATGCTTCTGGATGATGAACCCTGGGAACTGAAGGGTTTAAAAAATATGATTCCATGGAATGAATATGGTTTTACCGTGACAGAAACTTTAAGCAATCCTCTGGAGGCCATTGAATGCTTAAAGTCCCATCCTGTCGACGTCCTGGTTTCCGACATCCGGATGCCCGGGCTCAGCGGAATCGACTTATTAAAGCAGCTTCGTCCCGAATATCCGGAACTTGAGATTCTGTTCTTAAGCGGTTACGCGGAATTTGAATACGCCCAGAATGCCCTGCGTTTAGGGGCCTTCGACTATCTGCTGAAGCCTGTGGATTTAGATGCGATCGGGGAAATTCTGACGAGACTGGCCGGCCGTCTGGCGCAAAAGGAGGCGGAATCTTCAAAGAAAATACTGGAGGGGATTTTAAACGGGGAAATGACGCTCGCCGATATCTTCGGGGAACCCCATGTTCCCGATGATATGGGCCGTGCCGATGTATCGGGGAACGTGTCTTTTGCGGGTAATCCCGGCCAGGAATATTTTGCAGTGCGTTCCGCTGTAGATTTGGCGAATTTTCTTTCCACGGTTCCAGACCTGGCATTTCAGGCGGTTCAGTCGGGATCCGGCCAGTATCTCTGCTTCATCAGATGCAGAAAGTATGAAGAGGCGGTCAACCTGATTCAAATACATTTTCCCGCCACCCAGGCCGGAATCAGTCTTCCATACAGCAAGGCGGATGCCAAAACGAATGTAGGCGTTCCGACGCTCTTAGTCCGTCAATGCCAGGAAGCCTATTTTTTCCCATTTATAACAGGAACCATACAGCCCCACTGTTATACCGCCATGAATCTTCCCGCGCTAAAAGAACTGATGGCGGCAATGAATGAGCTCCATTCCGCACCCGCGGATCGTTTAAGAACCTGCATCCGGAATCTGCCTGAATATTTCCGTTCCCACTCCATTAACCTGACGGGAATGATCTGGTTCTGGAATCAGTTCCTTATCCGCTTATCTGAACAGCCGGAGTTATATGAAGAACACTGCATCCTCGATATCAACCAGCTGTTAGAGCGCTTTTCCAGTGTGGAAGAATTTTGTCTCGATCTGGCATCACTGGCGGAAAAGGATTCCGCGCCGGAGGTTGACTCTCTTCTCTCCGACAGCAGCAGAGAACTTTCCCGCTCCATGCTCGAGTATGTCGATACGCACTATCAGAAACCGATTACGTTGCAGGATGTGGCTGATAATCTTCACATCAGCTTCGCCTACGCATCAAGACTGTTTAAGAAATATACAGACACCAACTACTCCAAATATCTAACCAGGCTTCGCCTGGAGAAGGCTCAGGAACTCCTTGCCACCACCGGCAAAACAGTGGAGGAAATCTGCTTTGAAATTGGATATAACGATTACTTCTATTTCAGCAAGACCTTTAAAAAGCATTCCGGCGTGACACCGCTCCAGTACCGCAGGCAGGTGAAGAAACCATGAGAGAAAGATTGTCCTTAAAAAATATCAAACTGAAATACCAGCTTTTTTCCATTGCCGCTGTGGCACTTCTGATTCTCGTGGTGATACAGGTGATCTACTACGATAAATTTTCTTCCGTCATCCGCAACTCCTCTGAAGTGGCTACCGCCAACTTACTGACGCAGATGGAAGAAAATCTGGCTACCCAGGCTGACTCGCTGATACAGATCGGAGATAACATCGCTTACAATGAGTACGTACAGGAATTTATGGGAAGCGATAATTACGCCATGCGGGCCGATTACATTAAATTTATCCGCAATCTGTTTGAATACACCATGATTTCCAATCCCGGTATCTATGATATTGTTCTGGTGGATGATCTGGGACAGATGGTGAACTATTTACAGGTACCGGACTGGAATCTGCTGCGGCAGATTGCAGGGACGTACCACGAAGAGATTCTGACGACGAGCGGAAGCGGAAGCTTCTATATGGTCGATTATGGGGATTCTCCCATCTATCTGTACGCCCTGCCATTTTCCTCCTTCCGCAATCTGCAGAACAGAGAATTCTGCTATATTCTGTTTCAAAATGATTCTCTCATGCGCACGATTGAAAATGTGGAACTGCCCTCGGAAGCGTCTCTCTACCTTTTAGACCAGGACTACCGGATCATCGCCTCCGGGGACCGGCAGTTGATCGGCGCGTACGCCGATGAAGATATCCAGGCGTTTACGGAGTCTCAGGAACGGCAGCAGACCGCAGAGTATCAGGGGGAACCCTCCATCATCACTCACAGTACCATCGAGGGGATGGGGTGGACACTTATCAGCATTATTCCTATACGCACGCTGGAGGCGCCGCTGAAACCGTTAAAGACCTTCAGCCTGATATTCGGCATTTTCATGTTTCTGCTGCTCTTAGGTATCTGCACCATTATTATCAGAAATATTACAAGGCCGCTCAACCAGCTGTCCGCATTTTTAAGTGATGTCAACTATCAGACTTTAAAGACACGTTTTACCTCCACCGGCAACAATGAGATTGACCAGGTGGTAAAAAAGATAAACCGGATGCTGGAGCAGATTTACGAGCTGACCCACAGGATTTTCGATACCCAGGAACAGTACTACGAGCTGGAACTGGCAAAAAAGCAGGCGGAATTTTCCGCGCTTCAAAACCAGATCAACCCTCATTTTCTCTACAATACGCTGGACTGCATACGAAGTATTGCATTTTCCTATCAGGCAGCGGAAATCGTATCGATCGCTTCTTCCATGTCGAAGATTTTCCGCTACTGCATCAAGGGCCCGAACCTTGTGACCGTGCGTGAGGAACTGGAGTGCATCAACAATTACATCAATATTATCCAGATCCGCTATGACAACCGTTTTCTCATTGAGCAGGATATTGATGAGACTCTGCCCGAAGAGCGGATGATTAAATTTATTTTACAGCCCATCATCGAAAACGCCGTCTATCACGGGCTGGAGTTAAAACTGGGCCAGGGACAGCTGCGGATTACAGGAAAATGGGACTCTGATTCGGATTTTTCTTTTGAAATATTTGATACAGGAATTGGGATTGATGAGGAGACGCTTAAGGAACTGAACCGGCATTTCACCGGAACCGTGACGGCAGCAGAGCCGGATACCGGAAAGCATACCGGAATCGGCCTGGCCAATATCGACATGAGAATGAAAAGCCTCTATGGAAATGAGTACGGCCTTACCGTGGAGAGTGTAAAAGGGGAGTGGACGCGGGTTACGATACGGATGCACCGGCTGGAAGAAGCGTCTGCCAGTCAGTAAAAATCTCATACGCCATGCAGAATAAAAAACCGGAATACATTTTGAAGAACTCTCTCCAATCCTGTATTCCGGTTTTATCCGTTTATTTTTTACTTCCGTCTTCCATCTCTCTTCCCCATCCGGTCAGAACCGCAAATAAGAACACTCCGAACAGAGCAAACGCATAGATGGTTCCGCCTGCCACTACCACCGGTGACAGCCCGGTCAAAGCCGCGCCGATGAACACGAACACGCTCATAAACGGAACGATTGCCGGAAGGCTGTTGGCCGTACCGTCGAGTAAGTTGGCTCTTCTGTACGGGTGGATTCCCTTTGCGCTTCCAACCTTGTTGAGCACCGGCCCAAAGGTCAGAATCGACGCGCTCGTCACGCCGCCGAAGATAACGGTGCAGAGGCTGATTCCCAGCATACAGATGAGCTCGGCTCCCCGCGGTGTGGTGGCTGCCTTGCTGTTCAGGATAGACTCTACCATGTAATCCAGCATTCCCGCTTCCGTCAGCACACCCATAATTCCGAATACGGCAATAACCAATCCCACAGTTCCCAGCATTCCCTGGACGCCGCTGATTAAGAATCCAACCGCAGCGTTGTTGGCCGGGTCATTGGCAAATACGTCCTGGAAGGTAAACAGTCCCGCTGCCAGGCCGACGATCAGTCCCAGCAGAAGTCCAACGCCGATTCCGGCAAAAATATTGCGGCTCTTCGTCGCAACGATAAGCATAATAATGACAGGAATCAGCATGACAAGGCTTACCGGGCTTGCCGCCGCCTCGATGCTTCCGCCTTCATACGTTCCGCCCATTCCCCCGAATACTGCGAAAATAACAATCGTGATGAGAGCTGCCACTGCTGAATATTTGAGACGGCTGCTGACAACGCCGCCCACATCGGCCGGCCGCCCGTCTTTGAACTGCTGTGTCGAAGACGAAGCAATGGTCGTATCGCTGATCGGCGCCAGATTATCACCGAAAATAGCCCCCGACACGATAGCGCCCGCCATAAACATCGGACTTCCGCCAAGCATAACGCCTGCCGGGAAGAAAATCGGGAACGCGGTAAACATGGTTCCGATAGAACTTCCGGTGGCCGTCGATACCACGCAGGTGGCAAAGAAGGTAAATGCCACAAACAGTCCGCCCTTCATCCCGATGGTATTGGCAAGCCACACGAAGCCGCCCGACAACCCGCTGGCTTTCATCAGCGCACTGAACATACCGATCACGAAGAAAATAACAATGACAGATACGCTGGTAATCGACGAAATCCCCTTAATCGCCGCATCCCAGAACTTCGTATAGCTGGTACAGAACACGCCGCCAATCAGGAGGGCGACGAATCCGCCCATGGCCAGCGCCTCCATATTAAATGCCTTGAAAATAACAAACAGCACAACACAGAATCCAAAAAATATCACAACCGGCACCAGCGACATGAAAAGCCCGCCGCGAAATGTCAGTCTCTCTTTTGCTTTTGTCTCACCCATAATATCCCCCTCCTCACAGATTCCCTTCTCGCCCGCCAGTTTCGTCAGCGCCTCTTTGATATCGCGGAAGCGTTTTGCGGCTTCCTCATCATCTGCAAAGCACGCGGTTACAATCCGTATGTGGCCTTCCCCCTGCTCTCCATACGGTGTTCCCTGATTGACCATGATGTTGGCATGGTCTTTTATGTAATCCGCCACCTCTGCGCTCGTTCCCAGGGCGCTTACATTGAGCCAGCTTAAGATTCCGCTCTCACTTGGCTTCATCACTACCCCCGGAATATCTGACAGAATCTCATACGCCAGATCCCGGCGGCGCAGCAGACGCTCATAGTTACTCTTTAAAAACGCCTCATCTTTCAACGCCGCCACAGCGCCGATGCTTGCCAGCGTATTGGAAGCGCCCAGAACATTGACAGCCGCGCCGTACAGCACATCCATGATCTTGTCGCACGCATAGATATAGCCGATGCGGA
>CAUEKH010000038.1 GCA_959018155.1 uncultured Hungatella sp. | reverse complement strand
GTTCGCCTTGAATACCGGGTTCACCAGGAGGTCCAGGTTCGCCCTGAGGCCCGGGTTCGCCCTGAGGCCCAGGTTCGCCCTGAGGACCGGGTTCGCCCTGAGGTCCGGGTTCACCCTGAGGCCCGGGTTCGCCCTGAGGCCCGGGTTCGCCTTGAATCCCGGGTTCGCCCTGAGGCCCAGGTTCCCCCTGAATACCGGGTTCGCCCTGAGGCCCAGGTTCCCCCTGGATACCAGGTTCTCCCCGAGGTCCAGGCTCGCCTTGAATCCCAGGTTCCCCCTGAACTCCAGGTTCCCCCTGAGGTCCTACAGGCCCCTGAGGTCCGGTATTCCCCTGTATTCCTACTGGCCCTTCAGGCCCGGCAGGTCCGGTAATCCCCTGAGGCCCAGTTGGTCCTGGGATTCCCTGACTTCCCATAGGTCCTTCAGGCCCCTCGGGTCCGGCAGGCCCAGTGATACCCGGGTTTCCCACAGGCCCTTCAGGCCCCATTGGTCCTGTAGCCCCCTGAGGTCCCGGCGGACCTGCCATACCAGGTTTCCCCTGCGGCCCTGCCGGACCGCGTTCCCCGCGTGGCCCGGTGGGGCCGACACAGCAGCAGGGACAGACTCCCGGGTTCGGGCGGCAGCACGGACACCGGAATGGTTGATGTTCTGGATTCATGAAATTCTCCTTATTCTAATGAAATCTCCTGTCTGTAATATATTCCAGATAATAAGAATTGGTGCCGCAGCGCCTTGTTTAAAGTGATTGTGCAGTTTGCTAAATAAATCACAAAAAAGAATACCTGTTTGTGCAGGACGATAAAGTATACCATGAATTGTTAATAAAATAACAAAATGTGCACAAAAAAGTACGCAAAAGATTATCAAAAACTGTTGCAAAATAACAACGCTTATGGTAAACTTATACCAATGGAACACTTGCTAGAGAAGAAGAGAAAGCAGAGGTCGTGTTTTGGTCATAGTACGCAGATAGTGGCCGGAATACGCCACTGCTTTCTTTTCGTTGAAAAAAAGGAGGAAAAGTTTGGATGAAAAAGAAGAGTTTCTTTCGGGTTATAGAACCCTATCTGTACCTGCTGCCGGCCATGTTTTTCTTTGGCGCATTTCTGTTTTACCCATTTATTAAGACAATTCGTTTAAGTTTTGCGATGACGACACCTTTAGGAGAGGTTGCCTCATTTATAGGTTTCAGTAATTATATGTCCATCTTTACCTCAGAAGCATTCTTGAACAGTTTAATCGTATCTTTAAAGTATGCGGTGATGACGGTTGTATTTTCCATTGCGATTGGATTTATCCTTGCGATTGTCAGTAACGAGGATATCAGGGGAAAGAATTTCTTCCGTACCGTTTACGCGTTGCCTATGGCAATTTCTGCAGCCGCTGCATCCGTTGTATTCATGTTTATTTTCCACAGCAGCCTTGGTATTTTAAATAAAGCCCTGGGAACCCATATCGGATGGCTGACCGACCCGAAGTACGCACTGATTGCAGTTACGATCGTAACGGTCTGGATGAATGTCGGACTCAACTTCATCTTTCTGACAGCGGCCTTACAGAGTGTACCGATTGATTTATATGAATGTGCGGCAATCGAGGGCGCGGGATTCTTTGCAAAGCACCGCCATATCACAATCCCATGTATTTCGCCGACCCTGTTCTTCCTTTTAATTATCAACGTGATCAACGCTCTTCAGGCATACGCCCAGGTAAAGATGATGACTCAGGGCGGTCCTGCCAGCAGTACGAACGTAATCGTTTATGAGATTTACCAGGAAGCATTCATGAACAGCCGGTTCGGCCTTGCGTGTGCGGAGTCAATCGTACTCTTCCTGATTCTTATGCTGCTTACCGTTGTTCAGTTCAGAATAGAAAAGAAGGGGACGTACTGATGAAAAATAAAGTATTTAAAGTTTTGTTTTATGCGTTAAATATTGCTGCGGCTATGGTTATCATTTCACCAGTTGTCTACTGCTTTAATGTTAGTATGATGACAATGAAGGAAGTATTTGCCGGCGGTTTCTGGCCCAAACAGCTGATGCTGGAGAACTATAAGAAGGCTCTCGAACTGGCGCCGTTCTTCACTTTTATTAAGAACTCCCTCATTGTTTCCGGTACCGTCACGCTGGGACAGATTGTGACAGGCGCTCTTGCGGCCTACGCCTTCTCCATGATGAAGTTCCGGGGCAGGAATGCGCTGTTTCTGGTCATGCTGGCAACCATGATGGTTCCCAGCCAGGCAGTCATTATCGCCAACTACCTGACAATCTGTGATCTGGGACTGAAGAATTCCTATCCCGCGCTGATTCTTCCGAATGTGGCATCAGCATTCGCCGTATTTAATATGAGACAGGCGTTTTTACAGCTGCCGATGGAGATTAAGGAAGCGGCTGAGATTGACGGCTGCGGTAACTTCCGATTCTTTTACGCAATTGCAATTCCGCTGGTTAAGCCATCCATGGGCGCTCTGGGTATCTACACCTTCTTACAGAGTTGGAACCATTACTTATGGCCGCTGTTAATCACGGATACAGTTAATATGAGAACAGTTCAGATTGGTCTTGGTATGCTTCAGGGCGCTGAGTCCACGGATTTCCGTCCTGTTATGGCCGGTTCCATGATTATCCTGATTCCGTCTATTCTGGCCTTCGTTCTGGGACAGAAGCAGCTGATTCAGGGGCTGACATCCGGTTCCGTTAAAGGTTAAGGGACGGATTCACAAAATATCGGGTTTATGCAGATGAAGTAATCTGTGTGAAATAGAAGAAACTATATAATATATCATAGGAGGAAGATTTATGAAAAGAAGCAAAAAAGTTTTGGCAGTAACGTTGGCAGCGGCTATGGTATTATCAACGGCGGCATGTGGAAGTAAGGGCGCAAGTTCTTCTGGCGGTTCCGGTACAGCAGCACCGGCAGGTGAAACAACGACAGCAGCAGCCGCTAAGGATACACAGGCACCTTCCGCGGACGGCAAGATCGAGATTAACTTCTGGCACGCTATGGGCGGTGTCAATGGCGAGGCGACAGAGGCGCTTGTCAAGGCATTTAACGAGTCCCAGGATGAGATCGTGGTAAAGAGCGAATATCAGGGTACATACGACGATATGATTACGAAGCTGAAAGCAACCATGCAGAGCGGCAACATGCCTGATGTCTGCCAGATGTATGATATCGGTACAAAGTTCATGACTGACAGCGGATACGCGGTTCCGGTTCAGGATATGTTCGAGACGACAGGTTATGATCCAAGCACCGTTATGGACATCATTACCAGCTACTATACAGTCAACGGCAAACAGATGGCTATGCCATTTAACGTATCAACCCCAATGCTTTACTACAACAAGGACGTATTTAAGGCAGCCGGCCTTGATCCGGAGAAACCTCCGAAAACATATGACGAAGTTCTTGAATACTCCAAGAAGATTGTAGAGAGCGGCGCGGCTCCTGTCGGTTTTTCACAGGCTATTTACGGCTGGTTCTTCGAGCAGCAGATCGCCGGACAGGGCAAGTATTATGCGAACAATGAGAACGGAAGAAAAGATGCGGCAACCGCAGTTGATTTCGTGGACAACGGCGCAGGCTTAAAGATTTTCGAGACATGGAAGAAGTTAATGGATTCCGGTTATGCGGCTAACTACGGCAGCACAACAGCTGATACCCAGACAGCCTTCTTCGCGGGCCAGACAGCTATGATCATCGAGTCTACCGCAATTTTGAAAAATGCAACAAACAGCAGTGATTTCGAGATTGGCACCGGTTACCTTCCTAAGATCGAAGATAATCCGGAAGGCGGCGTTATCATCGGCGGCGCATCTCTGTGGATGATGGATAATAAGGACGAAGCAAGAAAGAATGCAGCATGGAAGTTTATCGAATACAGCACCACACCAGAAGCACAGGCTAACTGGAGTATGTCAACCGGTTACTTCGCAATCAACCCGGCAGCTTACGAGACTCCTGATATGAAGGCATTCATCGAAGCAAATCCAAACTTCGTGACAGCTATCAACCAGCTGAAGGATACACCGGTTAACGGATATACGGCAGGCGTGCTTTCAGGTGTTGCAACAGAGTCCAGAACTATTTTCAACGAGGCAATGGAGAAGACCTACGACGGAACGTATACACCAGAAGAAGCTGTGAAATTCCTGGCTGACAAGGTTAATTCGGCAATCGAGAATTACAACGCATCGATTAAATAAGCGGACAATGATTCCGTAATTCCTTACGGCGGGCAAAAAACGGCATTTGATTTTTTGCCCGCCGTTTTTCTATGGGCGCAACAGTCAGAGATGGGCTGTGCAGATAAAATAAATGAACTGTATGAGGAGGACTACCATGAAAAATTTTGCGCACCGCGGCTTCAGCGGAAAATATCCTGAGAACACGATACTGGCTTTCAAAAAGGCGATTGAGGTGGGAATTGATGGAATCGAACTTGATGTCCAGCTGACCAGTGACGGAGAGGTCGTCATTATCCATGATGAAAAGGTGGACAGGACGACGGACGGGGAAGGCCTTGTGGTTTCTTATACGCTGGAGGAACTGAAGAAACTGGACGCTTCCTACATTTATACCGGCAAGATGGGATTTAACCCGATTCCGACACTGAGAGAGTATTTTGAACTGGTAAAGGATGAACCGCTTGTTACCAACATTGAACTGAAGACAGGAATCAATGAGTACCCCGGACTGGAAGCGAAGGTATATGACCTGATCAAAGAGTACCATTTGGAGGATCGGATTATCATTTCCAGCTTTAACCACTACAGCGTACTCCGCATGAAGGAGATTGCACCGGAACTGGTTTATGGCTTCCTGAGTGATACGTGGATCCACAATCCTGGCGCGTATACGAAGAGCCACGAGGTTGCCTGCTACCATCCGTCATTTGTCCAGTTAAAACAGGACATTGTCGATGAAATCAAGGCGGCCGGCATCATCATCAATACATGGACCGTCAATACCGAGGAGCAGATCCGCGATATGTACACAAAGGGAATCGACACGGTCATTGGAAATTATCCGGATCTCACAGCCAGAGTGCTGAAAGAACTGGAAAAAAATGATTGACATTTAAATACCTCGGAGTTATGATAAGTGCAACCTGAAAATGAATGCGTTGATGAGGAAAAGTATCGTGAGGAAGACTTTCAGAGAGCCGTGGGCTGGTGTGACATGGCAGTCGGATTCACGGGAAAATCACCCCGGAGCATTTCGGCCGAAGGAAATCTTCTTGTAAGCCGGAACGGATGACACACGTTATCGTGTCGGCCATTGAAGATGGCTTGGAGTGGCCGGATTTTCCGGCAATAAGAGTGGTACCGCAGAGTTTAACCCTCTGTCTCTTGATTGGAGACAGGGGGTTTTTTGTATTGAAGACGGTGACCTGTGCGCGGGGCGTGCTGGCTATCGTTTCAGCGGTAAGCGGCATCCAGAGTGAGCACGCTGCCTGTCGGGCCGGACTTTCTTTCACCAGGCTTCTGAATCAGGAAAAGTATACAATTGGAGGTAGAAGGAATGAAAGCTTTGGAAAAATTAAGTGAACTGGTTGGAAAGTATATGGCGGTTCTGGTACTCCTGATTGCAGGAATTTCCCTGTTTGCACCGGGGACAGTCAGCTTTATCAAAACGAGTTACGTAAACACGCTGCTCGGTATCGTAATGTTTGGTATGGGCCTTACTTTAAAGGCGTCCGACTTTAAGATTGTATTCAGTCATCCCAAGGATGTGGTGGTTGGCTGTCTGGCCCAGTTTACCATCATGCCGATCCTTGCATTTATCTTGACAAAACTGTTCCGGCTGTCACCGGATCTGGCGATCGGCGTCATCCTAGTGGGAACGTGCCCGGGCGGAACGTCTTCCAACGTTATGACGTATCTGGCAAAGGGAGATGTGGCGCTGTCAGTCGGAATGACGAGTGTGTCCACTATCCTCGCGCCATTTTTAACACCGCTGCTTACGTATCTCTTTGCGGGTCAGACGGTGGATGTCAATATTATGAGCATGTTTATGTCAATTATTAAAGTTGTAATTATCCCGATTGCGCTGGGTGTTGTGATTAACAGACTCTTCTCCGCATTTACGGAAAAACTGGTAAAAGTGCTTCCGCTTGTTTCTGTGACGGCCATCATGGCGATTGTAGCGGCGGTTGTGTCAGCCAACTCTTCTAAAATTATGACAAGCGGCCTGCTGATTGTGGCCGTCGTCATTTTACATAATGTGTGCGGTTACGGACTTGGTTTCCTGATTGGCAAAGTGTTGAAACTGGATATGGCAAAATGCAAGGCGGTGGCCATCGAAGTTGGTATGCAGAATTCCGGACTTGCTACTTCACTGGCAGGAACACATTTTGCGGAGTATCCGCTGGCGACGATTCCGGGAGCCGTATTCAGTGTATGGCACAATATTTCGGGAGCGATTTTTGCAAACTTTATGGCGGGAAAAGAGTGATTGGTGATAAATTTGTAATAAAAGCTTAAAGGTATCTTTGTTGACATTTTTGCCTTGTACGCCGTACACTAGAATAGAGCATAAAGATAGTGGGGGCTGTTACGGATGAGAGATGAATTTGACAACAGATACGAAGATTTGGAGCAGAGGCGTCGGGCCAGAATCCGGCGGCAGAGGCGGCTGGAAAAGCAGCGGCGTAAGAGAAGAATCCTGTTTGGAGTGATTGCCGCAATTCTGGCGCTGCTCACCGGAGTGCTGCTGGGAGTGTTAAGCTTGACGGTGGGAAAACGGGTGAGAAGAGACATTGATTTGAGCGCCCTGCGGGCGCCGGACTGGATCACTCAGGATTTCTTTGAGGTGAATCCTTATTCAAGGCCGGGGACGAAGATAACCAGGATTAATCAGATCGTCATTCATTATGTGGCGAATCCGGGAACAACCGCGAGGCAGAACTGGAATTATTTCAACAATCTAAAAGACCAGAAGGGGGAGAAGGCAACTTCCGCCAGCAGCCATTTTATCATTGGCCTGGACGGGGAAATCCTTCAGGGGATTCCCATGGATGAGATAGCCTACGCCACTTCAAAAGAAAAGAATGTGGATACGGTGTCCATCGAGTGCTGCCACCCGGACGAGACTGGAAAATTTAATGATGCTACATACGATTCTCTTGTGAAGCTTACCGCATGGATGTGTAAGGAACTGGATTTGAACGAGAAGGATGTGATCCGCCATTACGACGCCACCGGAAAGGACTGCCCCAGATATTTCGTGGCGCATGAGGATGCGTGGAAGGGTTTCTTAAAAGATGTCAAAAAGGAACTGAAAGAGATGAAGAAACAGGACGGGGAAAAGTAAGAGAAAAAGTGAGAGAACTCTGATTTCATTTTATTACGAAGTCAGAGTTCTCTGTGTTGAAGACGGTGACTTATGCGCGGAGCGTGCTGGTTATCGTTTGGTGGAGTCTATTCTTCCTCCCCATAAAGATTCTTCTCGATGATTCTGACCGCATCTGCAATACAGTCATTGCAGGAACGCAGCACTTTTCCTGTCTCAATTCCCTTTAAATCTTTGCAGATTACGCTTCCATTCTGTTCCTCGAAGGCGGTAAGACATTTTTTTGCAGCTTTATAGGAAACCGCTTTAGAATCCGGATGATCCAGATGGGCCGTACTCTTTAAAAGACCGGAAAGAATGGCGGCCGCTCCGATAGCGCCGCACGTGCCGGCCATACATCCCATTCCAAGACCCATCCCTTCTGTAATGCGGAACATAGTCTCTTCCTCTAATCCGGCCTGCTCACAGAATACGCAGGAGACGGACTGGGCACAGTTATATCCGTGGCTGTGTTTCTCTAAAGCGGCACGGACCTTTTCTTCAGTTACATCTGACATAATATTCCCTCCTTGTATGTAAAACTGTAACAGACATGATAACATTTTGCTGCCGGAAAGTCAATAGCCTGCCCGGTCTTTCTTTTTGCCAAAAATCCAGGCGAATATAGTATGAATGAGGAACCCTCCAAAGCAGACCGACGCCAGATAAATCAGATTTCCGGCAGTGATCCCCAGTGTCATCGCGATCTCATGAAATACGATCTGATTATTTGGATAGAATGGAGAAATATAAAACATATCTGCCTGGCCTGCCGGTTTAGCGGTGACATTTATAATAGAAGCAATGGCACAGCAGAAGAGAAGCAGCGGAAGCGTCTTCGCATAGCCGGAAAGGGAGGTGTCGTAGGCGCGTGAAAATCCGATGGACAGCCCGATAAAGATGAGCAGAACATGCCACAGCAGTCCGTGAAGCGTCAGAAACCAGTAGGGATGCAAAAGGCCGGAGGGCTCTGCCAGCGCCATGATGCCGCCTAACAGTCCGAAATCGTGAAGAAACGTTAAAAGGACAGTTCGCACTCTGGAATTGCGTATCAGCGGGAGAACAAGACAGAGGTACATGGGGATGCTGCAAAGCTGGAAGGGAAAATACCACCAGTCGTATGTTTTATCATTTACCACATAATACAGGAACAGTTGTTTATACATTTCGCTGACGGCCAGAAAAAGACCGCAGAGGAACAGGAGGCGGTTAAGCTTTCCCGAATTGCTTTTCATTGAAAATGTGTGAGCCAGAAAAACTGCACAGATGATTCCCACTGTGGTAAAAAGGATATGGAATGCAGAGTATGGCTCTGGCGGAACCATGGTCCATGCTGATTTAGTTATGAATTCTCCCATCTCATTACTCCTTTCCGCATACACTTTCCGAAAAATGTTTAAAATTCCATCTCTTAGAGTTTAATTCCATAAATTTAATTCGTCAACCTGTAAATAGGTACTTGAATATTTTTAAAAATGCTATATAATGTATAACTGATGCTTACATCTATATTTATGCAAAAAAGTGCATATAATGAGGAGGATAATTATGAAGAAGAATGTATTAGTACTGGCTGCTGCCGTATGTATGGCTGCGGCCCTGACTGCGTGTGGAAGTTCTAAGACAAATGAGACGACGGCTGCCGCTACAGAGGCAACAACTACGGCAGAGGCTACGACCGCAGCAGAAGCAGAGACTACAAAAGAAGAGACAGAAGCTGCAAAAGAGACAGAAGCTGCCAAGGAAGAAACAACCGGTGGTAAGCTGGTGATGGTAACAAACGCGGAGTTCCCTCCATACGAGTACCATGAGAATAATGAAATTGTTGGTATTGATGCTGACATCGCTAAGGCAATTGCCTCACAGATGGGCATGGAACTGGAAATCCAGGATATCGCATTCGACTCCTTAATTCCGGCAGTTCAGTCCGGTAAGGCTGATTTTACAGCAGCCGGCATGACAGTTACCGATGATCGGAAGGAAAATGTTGATTTTACCGATACTTACGCAAAAGCAGCTCAGGTTATTATTGTAACTGAGGACAGCGCTATCGCTACTCCGGACGATCTGACAAATAAGAAAATCGGTGTTCAGACAGGTACAACCGGCGACTTATACTCTGAAGATATTGAAGGCGCGGAAGTACAGCGTTTCAACAAGGGTATGGAAGCTGTTATGGCATTAAGCCAGGGCAAGATTGACGCTGTTGTCATCGACCGTGAGCCGGCCAAAGTATTCGTTACAGAGAACGAAGGCTTAAAGATCCTTGACGAGGCATTTACAGAAGAAGAGTATGCAATCGCTGTTAAGAAGGGCAACACAGAGCTGCTTGACAAGATGAACACAGCAATCAAGGAACTGAAAGAATCCGGAGAATTACAGAAGATCGTAGATAAATACATTACCGCAGAATAATAAAGAAGGAAGAGTGCCATGTGGGAGAAACTTCAACACGATTTTTATCAGAACTTTATAGTGGATGACCGTTGGAAATATATCGCGGACGGTTTAAAAAATACCCTGACAATCACGTTTTTCGCGGTCCTGATAGGAATCGTGCTGGGGTTTTTGGTCGCGATTATCCGTTCAACGTATGAGAACACCCATAAGCTGAAACTGTTAAATGCGATCTGCACGGTGTACTTGACTATCATCCGCGGAACGCCGGTAGTTGTTCAGCTGATGATTATGTACTTTGTTATCTTTGCCTCCAACGATCCGGGGCTTGTCCCCACTGCCGTCATGGCATTCGGTATCAACTCCGGCGCCTACGTGGCAGAAATCTTCCGAAGCGGAATCGGATCCATCGAGAAGGGACAGTTTGAGGCGGGACGAAGCTTAGGGTTTAACTACGCCCAGACGATGCTGTTCATTATCATGCCTCAGGCTTTCAAGAATGTAGTGCCGACCCTGGCAAATGAGTTTATCGTTCTCTTAAAAGAGACTTCGGTTGCCGGCTATATCGGACTTCAGGATTTGACAAAGGGCGGTGATATCATCAAGAGCCGTACGTATTCGGCCTTTATGCCCTTAATCGCCGTGGCGATTATCTATCTTGTCATGGTTATGGTATTTTCTTATCTTGTAAAGCTGCTGGAAAGGAGGCTGCGTAAGAGTGAACATTAAAAATGAAGAGCCTCTGATTCAGGTGAAGAATTTAGGCAAGAAATTCGGAAGTGTCGAGGTATTAAAGGATATAACGGTAGATATATATAAGGGGGATGTCGTCTGCGTGATTGGCCCGTCCGGTTCCGGAAAGAGTACATTTTTACGGTGCTTAAACCGGTTGGAGGAGCCGACAGCCGGGAAAATCCTGTTTGAGGGCGTCGATATCACCGACAAGAAGACGGATATCGACAAACACCGCCAGAAAATGGGGATGGTATTCCAGCAGTTCAATTTATTTCCCCATATGAATATCCTTAAGAATTTAACGATTGCACCTATGAAGCTTCAGGGACGTCCCCAGGCGGAAGCGGAGAGGGACGCAATGGCTCTCCTTGCCAAGGTTGGCCTGGCGGACCGCGCGGATGCGTATCCGAATCAGCTTTCCGGCGGCCAGAAGCAGCGAATCGCCATCGTGCGCGCGCTGTGCATGAAGCCGGACGTCATGCTGTTCGACGAGCCGACATCAGCCCTTGACCCGGAAATGGTCGGCGAGGTTTTAAATGTTATGAGGGATCTCGCGGAGGAAAAGATGACCATGGTGGTAGTTACCCACGAGATGGGCTTTGCCAGAGAAGTGGCAACCCGCGTCATGTTCATGGACGGCGGCTATTTCCTGGAGGAGAATGAACCGAAGGAATTCTTTGAGCATCCGGAAAATGAGAGATTAAAGAGTTTCTTAAGCAAGGTTCTGTGAGAGCCCTGTGTGAGAGGATAAATGAAAGTCAACGGTGACCTGCACGTTCCGCGCACAGGTCACCGTTTCAATAAAAAGAAGGGGTTCCTGCCTGTAAAATGCAGGAAACTCCTTCTTTTTTGCTGCGGAAAACTCTTTTTATTCCCTTCTTAGTACTTAAAACAGGACTCTGAATTGATCAGCTTTTCCAGCGCAGCCGCGTCATCAATCACAATTCCGGCCGCGGTTTTCGAAATAAAGCCGTTCTGTTTTAATTTAGCCATGATTCGCGACACGGTGACGGGATGACAGCCTAAATATTTGGCCAACTCCGCGTACGTAAAGAATTTGGGGACGACAAGCAACTCCTTTTTCGTCTGCGATACCTCTAAGAGCAGATGGCAGAGGCGCACGACGGCGGACTCCTCCTGCATCAGGTGGAAATGGACGAGGGCGTCGCTGTAGTTGTCGGCCAGTGTCTGCATCAGAAATCTGTTGAATTCTCTGTCTGTATCAATCAGTTCCCGGAAAACAGGCGTGGAAATCTGATAGAGGATGCAGGGGGTCCTTGTCACAATTGTAAAGACAGGGGACGCCATTTCCCGTTTCGGGCTGCTGATCATGAATTCATTGAATGCGATGATTCTCTGAGGGTGGAAATAGAGATAGACCTTCTCTTCCCCCTGTTTTGTAATGCTGGTCAGGGCGCAGATGCCATCCTCCAGCAGGTAAACGTAGTTTGATATATGATTATCATACTTCCCATTTAAAATCGTGTCTTTGGGCATTTCGGTACGGGTTCCATACTCCGTCAGCTTTTTCCATAAGGTCTCTTGCATCATTCCATTTCTCCCATACGATAGTAATAAAAGTTCACAGCAATCATACCACAATTTTGACAAAATGACCAGAATTATAACATATGTTATTTCTATAAAAGGGGAAATATGATAAAATTATCGAAGGCAATTGGGGGGAGAGAAGACTGAGACGGGTAGTTGCTGATTGACAGAAAGGGTGTTATCATCTCCTGATTGTTATATTTTTGACAATATGGATAGAAAAGGAGTACATGAAATGGCAGGAGTATCTGAAAAGAAAAGAGAGAGGAAATTTCTCATCCACTCATTAATCGGAGTTGGCATCATGATTTTTTTCCGGTTTCTACCACTGAACTTGCCTGAAGTTACAAGCGTTGGAATGCAGGTATTGGGAATTTTTATCGGAACACTTTATCTGTGGACTTTTGTTGACCAGCTTTGGGGAAGTTTAATGTCCATCGCTATGATTGG
>CAUEKH010000037.1 GCA_959018155.1 uncultured Hungatella sp. | reverse complement strand
GCGACAATCCGCATCTGAAAGAGGGAAGTGACCCGGAATTCGGCTGCCTGGCCGGTCAGGGGAACCATTCACTTTCCACCGCTGATGTGGACGGCGACGGCTGTATGGAAATTATCTACGGAGGCGCCTGCATCGACCATGACGGCCGCCTGCTCTACAGTTCCTACGACCGCCTGCCTGACGGCACTTTGCTCAAAATGGGTCACGGTGATGCCATGCATGTGGCCGACATCAACCCGGACCGTCCTGGACTGGAGATTTTCAACGTCTTTGAGGGGGCGCAGTTTGCGCCGTACGGCTATGCCCTCCGGGATGCCGGAACGGGGAAAGCCCTGTTCGGCCAGTACGCCACAGAGGATTTGGGGCGCTGCATGGTGGGAAAGGTTCTGCCTGACGTGCGCGGCCTCCAGTGCTGGGTCAATGATGTGGGACTTTACGACTGCAACGGGAAGCTTTTAGGGACGAAGACTCCGGGAACCAACATGTCCATCCGTTTCAGCGGTGATTTGACAACCCAGATTACGGATGGGGTTGATTACTTAAAAGAAAAGCCGGTGGGCGTTGTCAATGATTTCACCCGCGGGGCCATGCTTGTCCCGGAAGGTACGCTGACCAACAATGGAACCAAGGGAAATCCGTGCCTTGTGGCCGATATTTTCGGTGATTTCAGGGAAGAACTTCTTCTGCGGACCGAGGACAGTTCTGCAATCAGAATCTATACGTCTTCCGGGGTGACGGACCATAAGCTGTTCACCCTGATGCACGACAGCCAGTACCGCTGCGGCGCTGCATGGCAGAATAACTGCTATAATCAGCCGGGATACCCGAAATTCTATTATGCATCCGATATGGATTTCGCCCAGGTGCTGCCGGAAATGCAGAGAAAGCCGGTCATTTACTTAGCGGGTGACTCCACCATGCAGTCGTATGGAGAGGAGAGCCGCCCGCAGACCGGCTGGGGAGAGGAATTCTTATCCTGTTTTGACGCGGAAAATGCGATTCTTACATACCACCGGCAGGACTGCCCCTTCACTCAGGAAATGTGTTATGAAAACCGTCATGTTATTGTCGACAACTGCGCCATGGGAGGCCGATCTTCGAAAACCTTCCGGGAAGAGGGCAGACTCGATGATATCAGAAAGCACATAAAGAGCGGGGATTATCTGGTGATCCAGTTTGGCCACAATGATGCGTCTGCCTCAAAACCGGAGAGATACGTGCCGGTGGAGGAGTTTGAAAATTCCCTGATGGAGTATGTGGACACGGCAAAGAAGGCCGGAGCGACAGCGGTTCTTGTCTCTTCCATCACGCTGCGCCCCTGTTCTGAGACGATGGGGAATGGTGAGGCGCTTTCCGCGTCTGAACCTGATGAGGTGGTAAAGATAGCAAGGCTGCTTCCGGAATACGGTAAGGTGATGCGGCGGCTGGCTGAGAGGGAAGGACTCCTTTACGTGGACATGGGAAATTTAACGAGAACGCTGTGTGAAAAAGCCGACAGCCGGGAGACGGCTTCCTGGTATCGGGAGGACAACGTGCATCTGGTGCAGAAGGGTGCGGAAATTTACGCGAAAGTATTTGCAGATGCGGTGAAAGGCAGTATATTATAATCAGACAGGGTGGAAACGCGATTATATTTATATAGAAGAAACAGACATGGTAAGGAATGAATCAAGGAAAATTACGAAATTGGAGGAATTATAAATGGGAAAACTGAATTTTGACAGAGCGAGAATTGAGACAGCCATGGATTTACTGGTAGACAGGACGAAGCGCATGGATATGTCCTGGGACTGGCCTTGTGGAGTGGCGTATTACGGGATTGCGGAAGCGTATGAGATCACGAAGAAGGAAGACTATTTAGACTTTTTAAAGGAGAGGGTCGATGAACTGATTGAACTGGGGCTTCCAAAATGGACCGTCAACACCTGCGCCATGGGCCACTGCCTGATTACCTTATATCAGGCTACCGGCGAGGAGAAGTACATGGATATCATCAAGTCGAAAATCGACTATCTTCGCACGGAAGCTCTTCGGTTTGGCGACAGTGTGCTTCAGCATACGGTGTCAGCGAACAACGATTTCCCGGAGCAGTGCTGGGCCGATACCCTGTTCATGGCGGCATTTTTCATGCTTCGTGTCGGCGTCATGACGAAGGATGCGGCGCTGGTGGATGACGCGCTCAATCAGTATTACTGGCATATCCAGTATTTACAGGATGAGGGAACGGGTCTCTGGTACCACGGCTACAACAACATCACAAAGGATCACATGTCAGGCTTTTACTGGGGCCGCGCCAACTGCTGGGCCGCTTACACCATGAGCATGGTGGGACGGATTCTGCCGGAGTGCTATTTATATCCGCAGTATCTGGAGATTGTCGGAAGCTTAAATGAGCAGCTCTCCGCGTTAAAGCTTCTCCAGACGGAAAATGGCTTATGGAGGACTATTTTAGACGATGAGGAGTCGTATGAGGAACTCTCCGCCTCCGCCGGAATTGCCGCTGCCATGACGGTGAAGGGCAATCCGCTTCATATCAAATACATAGAGAAATCCATCGAAGGCGTTTTAAGCCATGTGGCGGCGGACGGCCGTTTAACCGATGTGTCGGGTGGAACCGCAGTCATGAAGGACCGGGACGGATACCGGAATATTTCTAAAAAATGGATTCAGGGCTGGGGACAGGGCATGGCTCTCGCATTCTTCAGCGCCGTGTTGAATTATGAAAATGTTGCAGGGGATGGTGCATTATGATGAGCAGACTGAAAAATATTTATACCTGTTTTCCAGGCGGAAAACACAAGGTTTTAACCATGAGTTACGATGACGGAAAACTGGAAGATCGTCAGTTGATCGAGATTTTCAACCGTTACGGGATTAAGGGAACGTTCCACATCAATTCCGGGCTAAAGGGACCGGAGAGAATTCCGGAGGCGGAATGGCCAGAACTTTATCGGGGACATGAGGTATCATGCCATACGGTTCTTCATCCAACTATAGCCAGATCGCCCCTCGACCAGGTGGCTCTCCAGGTTTTGGAGGACCGCAGGGAACTGGAGCGGGTCATGGGCTATCCGGTGCGCGGCATGTCTTATCCAAATGGTTCCTGGAGTGAGGAGATTGTCTCCATGCTTCCGTCCCTGGGGATCGAGTACAGCCGTCTCGTGGGAGATACCCATGGCTTCGGTATGCCGGAGAATTTCTTAAAATGGACGGCGACCTGCCATCACAACCACAATCTGCTGGAAGATGGAAAGGCATTTACGGAGTTATTTAAGACCCAGTACCTCTACATGATGTATGTGTGGGGCCACAGCTATGAATTTTCCAGAGACAACAACTGGGATTTGATGGAAGAATTCTGTAAAATGGCCGGAGGCCGGGAAGATACCTGGTATGCGACGAATATCGAGATTGTCGATTATATGAATGCGGCAAAGCGCCTGAAATATACGATTAACGCCGATAAAGTGTACAATCCGTCTGCGTGCAGCGTGTGGATCAGCGTGGATAATGAGATTGTGGAGGTTCCGGGCGGAGCGGTGGTAAGCCTGTAGGAACGAAGGACAAATGGAAGAGCCGGAAAATGGGAGAGTCTCCTGTTTTCCGGCTTTTGTTGAAGACGGTGACCTGTGCGCGGAGCGTGCAGGTTATCGTATCATCCGGCGCTGTTTTATTCTTTCATAAAGGAATCCGGTAAGTTGCAATACAGAAAGGAATCTGTTAGAATCAAAGTAATGACAGGCAGTGAACGGCTATCTGTGTAAGAAACCGGGGAACAGATGGCAAATCGTATAAAAAGATAAAATGGCGGAGGTTCCGCCGGAAGGGGGCGCGATTGTGGACAGCGTGAGGAGAAGCATGGTCCAAATCGAAGGCTATGGGAGAGTTTTATCCAGTTACAGGGCCGGAAATGCAATCAGTGTATCAGGGGGAGGAAAAAACAGCGGAGAGAGGGAAGTGATGAGAGGTTCTGCTTCTTTCAGTGGCGATAAAGTGGAACTGTCGATGGACCGAAGCCAGCCGGTTCCCGGGTCTGTGATATCAGACTATTTGCACACTCTGGCACAGGACTGCCCGGAAGTGTCTATCCTGGTAAAAGAGCCGGGAGGAGAAAGTGGTGCGGGAATCGGGACAGAAGAACTGAAGCGGCTGGCAGCAGGGCTGGGAAACGGAAAATATGTGGTGATCAGCCAGGAATTTCTGGAGCGGATGGGGAAAAACGGTGAGGAATTTGATCGATGTGTGTCCATTCTGACCGACATGATTCGCCGGTTGGCTGCTGGAAATGACAGTGCAGGCGGGCACGGGACGGGCGGCCGGATTCCAGCCGGGCAGGGAGTCTGGCTTGACAGCGACAGAGCCGTGTTCTGGTCTCTGCCTGAATCTTCCCAGACGGATTTTATTAAAAAAATGACAGAGAAGTCGTCATCTTCCAGGTCTGGAATTCCAGAGGCGACCGTGCTTCACGGAATGCCGGAGAGCGGACAGAAAACCTCTAAAACAGATTTCAGAAAACCTGTGAATGTATCTTACTCTGCCATGAGCCACTACTCCGGCCTTGCAAGAGCCGGTTCCAAAGGCGAGGTAAAAAAGGTGATGGGGGATATTCACCGCAGTATTGGAAATCTTCGCCTTGCCTCCTGCTTCGGAGATGAGAAGGAACGTCTGAAGGCGAGGCAGGTTCTGAATTCCTTACAAAAGCTGCTGGCCAGAGGAAATCGGAAGATTAAGAAGCTGGAAGAGGAAGAACTGCTTGGAGTTCGCAAAAAACGGGCGGAAAAAGCGAGGAAAGAGAAGAGAGTACGACAGATTAAGCTGGAATTAAAGAAACGGCGTTCCGCCAGGCTCAGGGCGGACTCCCGCCTGGTGCAGGAGGGGATTTCTGATACTTACATGATTTTTGGGGACTGGCGGAATCGGAATGATTATGAGGCGGAACATTTGGAGCAGAGTTCTGACTTTATTTCAGGCGCAGCCGGCGGGATTGACGTTGGAATGGGAACGGGCGCAGGCGGTGGGGGCGATTTCTCATCGGCGGATGTTGCGATCACAGTGGAAGTGGCATTTTAGCCGGCTGGAACAGCCTCAGAGAAGAAATAATTATATAGGAAACAGGTTGTCCATATTGACTGACTTGTACGTATATGTTAAAATACCTATAAGACATAGAGAATAGACATAGAAAGAAAGACACGAAAAAGCGAGGAGTCATATGGAGAGTAAATATAAACATCTATACAATCAACTGCTGGAACAGATTGAACGAAAGGAATACAGGCCGGGAGATAAGCTTCCGTCAGAAGGTGAACTGATGGAAATGACCGGGGCCTCAAGAGATACGGTGAGGAAAGCGCTGGATTTGCTGGTGCAGGACGGTTATATTAAGAAAGCGCGCGGAAAGGCGGCCGAGGTTCTCGACAAAAACAAATTCAATTTTCCTGTCTCGGAAATAGCCAGTTTTAAGGAAATCTACCGGTATTCCGATTCAAAGCCCAGGACGTATGTGGAGAATTTGGAGATCATCAAGAATGAGCCGAAGCTGATGGAAGCCCTGCAGTTAGGCCCTGAGGATGAGGCATTTGTCTTAGAGCGGGTCAGAGAAATTGACGGGGAGAAGATTATCATTGATAAGGACTATTTCTCCAGAAAAGTGGTGAGGAACCTTCCTCTGCGGGCGGCCCAGGATTCGGTGTATGAGTATTTGGAGCAGGAGGTCGGCTTAAAGATCGGTTTTGCCATGAAGGAAATTACGGTTCGGATGGCTACTGAAGAAGATGAACGTCTTCTCGACATGAAAAATTACGACATGATCGTTGTGGTGAAAAGTTATACGTATCTGGAAGACTCCACGCTGTTCCAGTATACAGAGTCACGCCACCGGCCGGATAAATTCAAGTTCGTGGATTTCGCGAGACGGAAGCTTTAAGATAGAGGAAGCTTTGGATAGAAAGTATAAAAAGCAGTAGAACGATCGGCCTGTTTGGGCAATGAGAAAATGCCGTAAAACTGCATGGATACTATGTGTTCAAGGAATTCCTGAATTCTCATGGTAGTGGTTGTAATGTGCCATTTGAGGAAGTTTAATCAATAAAAGAGTAAGAAAAAAATCCCTGTAATTTCTGTAATGCCTGTAGTATCAGGGCACACAGAGATTACAGGGATTTTTTTATGATGCCGGTATGCGCCCGATTTTCCCGCCATTTCTCCCGCCGATTCTCCCGCCAATTTTCCCGCCAATTTTCCCGCCATTTCTCTCGCCACTTTTCCCGTCATTTTTCCCGTCATTTCTCCCGTCACTTTTCCCGCCATTTCTCCCGTCATTTCTCCCGCCACTTTTCCCGCCAATTTTCCCGCCGCCTCTCCCGTCATTTCTCCTGCCACTTCCCCCGCCATTTCACCTCATTTCAGCCATCATCCGACTGAACAGTAAGCAGCCAATAACAATTGATACAATATATTTTATAAAATAAATTTACAAACATGTTGACAAACATATACGTATATGTTATATTAAAACCACAAGATAAACATACAAGATAACGTATTAACTGAAACGTATATGAAAAGGAGAATGGAATATGGGGAAGTATTCAAGTGACGCGAAGAAGCTTTTAGAGTACGTGGGCGGCAAAGAGAATATCACGGCAGTGACCCACTGTATTACGAGAATGAGGTTCGTCCTCGCCGACCCGGAGAAAGCAGATGTGGCAAAGATTGAGGCGTTGAAGAGCGCCAAGGGGACGTTCACCCAGGCTGGGCAGTTTCAGGTCATCATCGGCAACGATGTACAGGCATTTTACAACGATTTCACGGCAGTATCGGGAATTGAAGGCGTATCAAAAGAAAAGGTAAAGCAGGAAGCCAAAGGAAATATGAATCCGGTGCAGAAGGCAGTCGCCAACATCGCGGAGATATTTGCGCCGCTGATTCCGGCCATCATCGTAGGCGGTCTGATTCTCGGCTTCCGCAACATTATCGGCGAGATCAACCTGGCAGACGGAGGGACCCGGACCCTGGTGGCAGTATCCCAGTTCTGGGCAGGCGTTTACAGCTTCTTATGGCTGATTGGCGAAGCGATTTTCCATTTCCTGCCGGTTGGAATCACATGGTCGGTGACTAAGAAAATGGGAACGACCCAGATTCTCGGCATCGTCCTAGGCCTGACCCTGGTATCTCCGCAGCTTTTAAACGCATACTCTATGGCGCCCGGCGTCGAGGTTCCCGTGTGGGATTTTGGATTTTACAAAATGCAGATGGTCGGTTATCAGGCTCAGGTCATTCCGGCAATCCTGGCAGGCTTCGTCCTCGTCTACCTGGAGAAGTTCTTTAAGAAAATAACGCCGCAGGCCATTTCCATGATTGTGGTTCCGTTCTTTTCCCTGGTGCTGTCCGTCATCGCGGCTCACGCGGTAGTAGGCCCCATCGGGTGGGCCGTCGGTTCCTGGATTTCAAAAGTAGTTTATGCCGGTCTGACCTCCAACATCCGGTGGCTGTTTGCGACCATCTTCGGATTTGTCTATGCGCCCCTTGTAATCACGGGACTTCACCATATGACCAATGCCATCGACTTACAGCTGGTAGCGGAATTCGGGGGAACCTTCCTTTGGCCGATGATTGCCCTTTCCAATATCGCACAGGGGTCCGCGGTTCTCGGCATGATTTATTTACAGAGACACGATGAGGAGGCGAAACAGATTTCCATTCCTGCCTGCATTTCCTGTTACTTAGGCGTCACAGAACCGGCCATTTTCGGCGTAAACTTAAAGAGGGGATTTCCTTTCATAGCCGGTATGGTGGGATCCGCGATTGCCGCCACCATTTCCGTGGGAACCGGCGTCATGGCCAATTCCATCGGCGTCGGCGGGATTCCGGGAATCCTGTCCATTCAGCCACAGCATATGGCGAAATTTGCAGTCTGTATGCTCATTACCATTATCGTCCCATTTGTCCTTACCGTTACAATCGGGAAGAAGAAAGGAGCAGCGTGATGAGAGATTTTAAGAAATCATGCGTCTACCAAATCTATCCGAAGTCATTTCTCGACACTACGGGAAATGGCCTCGGAGACTTAAACGGAGTCACGGAAAAACTGGACTACATCAGAGAACTGGGAGCCGACTGGATCTGGCTCACCCCGTTCTTCGTCTCCCCCCAGAATTACAACGGCTACGATATCGAGGATTACTACGAGATCAACCCCGATTTCGGCACCATGGAAGATTTAGAGCGCCTGATAAAGAAAGCCGCAGACTATGGAATCGGCCTGATGCTTGATATGGTGTTCAACCATACCTCCACCCGTCATGAATGGTTTAAGCGCGCGCTGAGCGGAGAAAAGGAGTACCAGGACTACTACATTTTCCGTGAAGGGAAAGATGGAGCCCCGCCCACCAACTGGGAATCGAAATTCGGAGGCAGTGCCTGGGAGTACGCGGAGAGCACGGGAAAATACTATCTCCATCTGTTTGACAAAACCCAGGCCGACCTAAACTGGGAGAACCCGAAAGTCCGCGAAGAGATCAAAAAGATTCTCCTCTTCTGGAAAGAGAAAGGGATCCGCGGCTTCCGTTTCGACGTCATCAACCTGATATCAAAACCAGCCGTCTTTCAGGACGACGACCAGGGCGACGGCCGCAGATTCTACACCGACGGCCCGAAAATCCACGAATACTTACAGGAGATGGTAAGAGATACGGGCCTCGACGCCGACGATATCGTCACAGTGGGAGAGATGTCCTCCACCACCCTGGACCATTGCATCCGTTACACGAATCCGGAAGAACATCAGTTAAAGATGTGTTTCAACTTCCACCATTTAAAAGTGGACTACAAAGACGGGGACAAATGGTCGCTGATGCCTTATGATTTCATGAAACTGAAAGACATTCTGACCACCTGGCAGACCGGCATGGCAGCCGGAAATGGCTGGAACGCCGTATTCTGGTGCAACCACGACCAGCCCCGCGCCGTATCGCGTTTCGGAGACGATAAGACGTACCGCGTCCAGTCCGCTAAGATGCTGGCCACCGCCATCCACGGTCTGCGCGGAACCCCTTACATCTACCAGGGCGAAGAACTGGGAATGACGAACGCCAATTTTACCTCTATCACCCAGTACCGTGATGTAGAGAGCCTCCATTACTTCGACATTCTGAAAGAGAAAGGCATTCCCGAATCCGAGCGGTACGAAATCCTTCGTCAGCGTTCCCGTGACAATGGCCGTACCCCCATGCAGTGGACCAGCGGCCCCAACGCCGGCTTCACCACAGGCACCCCCTGGATAACCGTCAACGAGAATCACGACCATATAAACGCAGAGGAGAATCTGAATAACGAAGATTCCATTTTCCACTACTACCGGAAATTAATTGCCTTAAGGAAAGAATATGAAACTCTCAGCGCCGGCGACTACCACCCCCTGCTTCAGACCCACCCCGCGGTCTTTGCCTGCAAAAGAACTTATAAAACAGCCCGGACTTTCATATTCACCAACTTTACCTCCCAGGAGCAGATGATCCCTCTCCTAAAGGGTGAAATCTCCGATTTTACCCGATTAGTCCCTCTGCTTCAAAACGCCGGTAACACCCTGACCCCTACCTACTTGACATTAGCTGCCTACGGGGCCATTATCCTTCACACCTGTTGACCTCTCTTATCTATATCTGATTCCGTAATATATCAGTTTTTTCCAAGTTCCATCAAAAAAGCGAAGGACCCGCCAATCCCGGTCCTTCGCTTATATTGAAGACGGTAACCTGTGCGCGGAGCGTGCAGGTTATCGCTTTTTCTGTTTTCCAACAGGTTTTCTGACAAAAGTAATGAATGGCGCCGGTATGTCAGATTAACTGTTATATCATTTCTCTTAATAACATCTGGTATTATCTCAGACACGATGGCGACATGGCAGCTGGTTGGGTATTAGACCAGAATCAATGGTATTTCATGGATACGTCAGGCGCCATGTACGCAAAATGCTGGCTGCAATATGGAACAGACTGGTTTTTCTGATTCCGGGTATGGCCAATCTGCTTTTGCGGACGCTCTTTCCTGGGGAGACCGCGCCGACAGTCAGTCAGACGGCCTCTCACTATCACGGAGTCAGCCAGACGGCCTCTCACTATCACGGAGTCAGCCAGACGGCCTCTCACTGTCACGGAGTCAGCCAGACGCCCCCTCACTGTCACGGGCGTACCCGGGTCTACAGTCCCAGGGTATGTTCCAGCAAAATTTTGATCCCCATCAAAACGAGAATAACGCCTCCCGCCAGTTCCGCCTTCGCCTTATACTTAATTCCGAACACATTTCCGACCTTCACACCAATCACCGACAGCACAAACGTAATCACTCCGATAAACGATACCGCAGGCACGATCTGCACCTTCAGGAATGCGAAAGTAACCCCCACAGCCAGCGCGTCAATGCTGGTGGCAACAGCCAGCATCACCATATTGCCGAAGGCCAGAGAGCAGTCTACGCACTCCACTTCCCTGCTCATCGATTCATGAATCATATTTCCACCGATCACGGCCAGCAGGATAAAGGCGATCCAGTGGTCGAAGGAGGTGATGGCATCCTTGAACTGAGAGCCCAGTATATATCCGATAAGCGGCATTCCGGCCTGAAAACCGCCAAAATAAAGGCCGATGATGAGTCCCGATTTCCAGCACATTTTCTGCATGGACAATCCCTTGCAGACAGATACGGCAAAAGCATCCATTGATAACCCCACCGCGATGATGAACAGCTCTGTTAATGACATGTGAAATTCCTCCTGTGTATAAGCTTAATAAGTATATGATGAGAGACACAAAAAAAGACTTATCTGCAGGCACCAAAACCGTGCAGATAAGTCTCATCTTCCCACTTTAATTGCGCAGGTAAAGCAGAACCAGATGTGATCGCCACATCAGTATGTTGATTCTGCTGCACATCACGCCCTGACCCGTGGCAGATGTGCTGACTACTCCCTCATCTTTTGCCTATTCTAGCTGATTTCGTGGGAAATGTCAAGAAAGGAAGATCCCATTCTATTGTGTTTTTGTCACGACTGCTGTAAAATATAGATAACTTTTGACAGGGGTTTAAACAAATGGAAAATGGAGGTGCCGCAGGATGATAGATGGGGGAATGCTGCCCGGGGCTTTTCAAGGGGAGATGGAGGAAATATTAAACAGCCTTCCTGGCGGACTTGGTGTGTACCGGTATGACAGGGGAAAGATTGCCCCTGTATTCCATAACCCTGCATTCTATGAGATTATGGGATATTCTGATGAGGAGATCTCTGAAATTGAACGGGATACGGGATATTTGGGGGTTCATCCGGAAGATTTAAGGCTTTTAAAGAATAAGATATCTGATGCAGTCAGGATAAATGGAACAGTCAGCCATACTTACCGTATCTTCCACACAAAAAAGAGAGAGTATCGGTGGATTCGTCTCGATGGAACCGTAAAATCCAGTGCCGACGGGACGAAAATGCTGTATGGTTTATACAGCGATGTGAGCGAACAGGTTTCCCTGGAGAAGGAACTTGCAAAAGCCAACGAGAAGGTACAGGGCATTATTAACGCCATTCCGGGAGGCGTGGCGATTTATAAGGTATCTGACATTTTTGAGACGGTTTACTTTTCCGATGGCGTTGCGCAGCTTACCGGTTATTCTGTGGAAGAATACCGGGAACTGGTGAAAGGAGACGCGGCCAGACTGACGTACCCGGAGGACAGTGACATGGTGGTAAGGAAGGTGCGGGAGGCCATAAAAAGCCATTCCGTGCTTGATATGGAATTTCGGAAGAGCCATCGGGATGGCCATATTGTCTGGGTTCACATGCAGGCAAAGGAGATAGGGGAGGAGAACGGCTGTCCTCTGCTTCAATGCGTGTTCCATAATATTACCTCGCTGAAAGAAACCCAGCTGGAGATGGATCACCTGCTCAACTCAATCCCGGGGGGAATCGCCATTTATCAGGTGGAAGGTACGCGGTTTAACGTCATTTTCTTCTCTGATGGGGTGGTGGAACTTTCCGGTCATACCCGAGAGGAATATGATGAGATGGTGAAAGGTGACGCCCTCGATTTGATCTGCGAGATGGACAGAAAAAGAGTGCTTAAGGCCGCGGAGATCGCGGTGAAGACAGGGGAACTGTTAGATATTTCTTACCGGATTTACCATAAGGACGGGAGGCTGGTCTGGGTTCATTTAAATGGACGGCGTATGGGGCCGCTGTCCGGTACCCCGAGATTTTACGCCGTTTTTACGGGAATGTCCGCGGAAACCCGCCTCTTTCAGAGTATGGCCAATGAAGCGGCTGATGGGGTTTACGTGATTGAACGCGATAATTATGAACTGCTTTATGCCAATGAATCGGTACCCATTTTCATGGATGGCCGGAAGTATGAAGGCCACAAATGTTACGAGGTTCTTCAGGGCCGCCACGAGCCGTGCGCCTTCTGTACATTAAAGAGCCATAAACCAGATGGGCTGGAACACGAGATGAAGACGGGCAGTCCGGACCGGGCTTTGAGTACCCATTTTCGGGAAATGGACTGG